>NZ_JBNHGL010000038.1:0-21107 GCF_059091245.1 Arthrobacter sp. Y3225116 | reverse complement strand
CCTTCGCGGGTGGCGGCCTGGCCGCCGATCACGTCCACGTGGGCCGCGGCCGGGTCCTTCTTCAGCCGGGCGATCATGTCCAGCACGCCCTGGCTGTGGCCGTTGGCGGTGTCCACCACGAGGACGTCCACGCCGGCCTCGATCATGGTCATCGAGCGCTCGTAGCCGTCGCCGAAGAAGCCGACCGCCGCGCCGACGCGCAGCCGGCCGTCGTCGTCCTTGGTGGCCAGCGGGTACTGCTCCGCCTTGTCGAAGTCCTTGACGGTGATCAGGCCCTGCAGCATGCCGGCGTCGTCCACCAGCGGGAGTTTCTCGATCCGGTTCTTGCCCAGCAGTTCGATGACGTCCGGACGGCTGATGCCCACCTTGCCCGTGATCAGCGGCATGGAGGTCATCACCTCGTGCACCTTGGTGGTGGGATAGTCGGCGCGGGGCACGAAGCGGGTGTCGCGGTTGGTGCAGATGCCCACGAGCTTGCCCTCGGAGTCCACCACGGGCAGTCCGGAGACGCGGTAGTTGTAGCAAAGTTCGTCCAGTTCGGCCAGCGTAGCGTCCGGGGCGATGGTCACCGGGTTGGTGATCATGCCGGACTCGCTGCGCTTGACCCGGTCCACGTGCTCGGCCTGGTCCTGGATGGACAGGTTGCGGTGGATGACGCCCAGGCCGCCCTGGCGCGCCATGGCGATGGCCATCCGCGATTCCGTCACGGTATCCATGGCGGCGGAGAGGAGCGGGGTCTGGACCGTAATGCGGCGGGTCAGGCGGGAGCTGGTGTCGGCCTCGGACGGAATCACATCCGTCGGGCCGGGCAGCAGGAGCACGTCGTCGTAGGTCAGACCCTCGAAAGCGAACGGATTGAATTCTTCGGACACTGCAGGGCCTTTCGAACGGTACCGGTGGCGGCCGCCAGTCACCGACAGCGAGGATCGGGTTCCGGGGTTGGTTACATCCTAAAACGATTCCGCCCCGCCCACTATTTCCCGCGGCAACCGATGTGGCGGAGCTAACGCGCGGCCGGACTCCGGGTCGCCCATCCCGGGGCCCTCCACGACGACGGAGGGGACCCTGCGCGGGCAGGATCCCCTCCGGACGGGCGAGGCCCGACCAACAGCTTGCGGCGTGCGCTAGTGCTGGTGGTTGTGACCGTCCTCTTCGGCCGGCTTCTCGACGACCAGGGTTTCGGTGGTCAGCACGAGTGCCGCGATCGAGGCCGCGTTGCGCAGCGCCGAGCGGGTCACCTTCACGGGGTCGATGATGCCGGCGGCGACGAGGTCCTCGTATTCGCCGGTGGCGGCGTTGAAGCCGTTGTTGAGCTCCAGGCCGCCCACCTTGGAGACGACGACCATGCCCTCGTGACCGGCGTTTTCGGCGATCCAGCGCAGCGGCTGGGCCAGCGCACGACGGACCAGGCCGACGGCGGTGGCTGCGTCGCCCTCGAGCGCGAGCACGTTCGGATCGGTGTCCAGAGCCTGGGCGGCGTGCACCAGGGCGGTGCCGCCGCCGGCCACGATGCCTTCTTCCAGGGCAGCGCGGGTGGAGGACACTGCGTCCTCGATCCGGTGCTTCTTCTCCTTCATTTCGACCTCGGTGGCAGCGCCGACCTTGATCACGCCGATGCCGCCGGACAGCTTGGCCAGCCGCTCCTGGAGCTTCTCGCGGTCCCAATCGGAATCGGTGCGCAGCACCTCCGCCTGCAGCTGGGCCACGCGGTCGGCCACGTCGGCCTCGGAGCCGGCGCCGTCAACAATGGTGGTGTTGTCCTTGGTGACGGTGATGCGGCGTGCCGTGCCCAGCACCTCGAGGCCCACCTGGTCCAGCTTCAGGCCGAGGTCCGCGGACACGACCTGGGCGCCGGTGAGCACCGCGATGTCCTGCAGCATGGCCTTGCGGCGGTCGCCAAAGCCCGGTGCCTTCACGGCGGCAACGTTGAGGGTGCCGCGGATCTTGTTGACCACCAGGGTGGACAGGGCCTCGCCGTCGACGTCTTCGGCGATGATGAACAGCGGCTTGTTGGCCTGCAGCACCTTTTCCAGCAGCGGCAGGAACTCCTGCACCGTGGAGATCTTTCCCTGGGAGATCAGGATCAGCGCGTCCTCGAGGACTGCCTCCTGGCGCTCCTGGTCGGTGACGAAGTACTGCGAGAGCAGGCCCTTGTCGAACTGCATGCCCTCGGTGAGCACCAGTTCGGTCTCCATGCTGGAGCCCTCTTCGATGGTGATGACGCCGTCCTTGCCCACCTTGTCGAACGCTTCGGCCAGCAGTTTGCCGACCTCGGGGCTCTGGGCGGAGATGGTGGCGACCTCGGCGACCTTGCCTCCGACCTCGCGGGCGTTCTCCAGCAGGCGGGCGGCAACGGCCTCGACCGCTACCTCGATGCCGTGCTTGAGCGCGCCGGGGGCGGCGCCGGCGGCCACGTTGCGGAGGCCTTCCTTCACCAGCGCCTGGGCCAGGACGGTAGCGGTGGTGGTGCCGTCACCGGCAACATCGTTGGTCTTGGTGGCGACTTCCTTGGCCAGCTGCGCGCCGAGGTTCTCGTACGGATCGTCGAGTTCCACCTCGCGGGCGATGGTCACGCCGTCGTTGGTGATGGTGGGGGCGCCCCACTTCTTGTCCAGGACCACGTTGCGGCCACGCGGACCGAGGGTGACCCGGACGGTATTGGCGAGCTTGTCGACGCCGGCTTCCAGCGCCTTGCGGGCGGCGTCGTTGAACTCCAACTGCTTTGCCATGAATTTGTTCCTTTCACGCAAAATGCCCCGGCTGCGCTGCTATAGGAGGCAGCCGGGGCATTTCGGTTGTCCGTGATTCCGGCTGCGGGCGTCGACTGCGCGCGCCCGAGCCGCCGGACTCAGCTGATGGGCCTTACTTGGTGACGATGGCCAGCACGTCGCGGGCGGAGAGCACCAGGTACTCTTCCCCGCCGACCTTGACCTCGGTTCCGCCGTACTTCGAGTAGATGACAACGTCACCCTCGGCTACGTCAACGGGAACCCGGTTGCCATTGTCATCGACGCGGCCGGGGCCGATCGCGACAACTTTGCCTTCCTGCGGCTTTTCCTTGGCGGTGTCCGGAATGACCAGGCCGGAGGCCGTGGTCTGCTCTGCTTCGAGCGGCTGGACAACAATACGATCCTCAAGAGGCTTAATGGAGACCGACACTCGGCTCTCTCCTTTTCATGCGCTACGAATAGGTTGGCCAAGGAGATGTCTGCCGTCGTCGCGGTGCCGGCAGGCGGTTCCTTGATTAGCACCCACACGGGGTGAGTGCTAACTGCGACTCTATGAGAAGGATTAGCACTCGGTCAAGGCGAGTGCCAGCGGCGGGCCCTCCGGTTTCCCCCAGCCGCCGCCTGTGTGACGAAAATCGGCTCCGCCGCCCGACGCCCAAGTTGCGTAAGGCTAACCTAACCCGGTAGCTTTCAAGCTGCGCGCAAATAGCAAACGTTTATGTTGCCTAATGCCGGTCCCCGCCCGGGCCGGCGTTGACGAACAATGGAGAGTCAGTGAAAAAGCCCCTGAAATCCGGCCTGGTGGCCATGACCGCAGCCGTTTCCATGCTCGCCCTGAGCGCCTGCGGCCAGCAGACCGACGCCGCGGCAGGCACCGACGCCGAGACGATCAGCGTAGAGCACGCCTCCGGCACTACCGACGTGCCGGTGAACCCGGAGACGGTCTACACCTTCGATCTGGGGGTGCTGGACAGCCTCACCGCCCTGGGCGTCGAGGTCGACGGCGTCCCGGAGGCGGCCGTGTTCCCCGAATCGCTGGCACAGTACGCCGGGGACGACTACACCAAGATCGGCTCCATGAAGGAACCCGACTTCGAGGCGATCAGCGAAGGCGCACCCGACCTGATCATCATCTCGGGCCGCACCGCCGAGGCCTACGGGGAACTGAGCAAAATCGCCCCGACCATCGACCTGAGCGTGGACACCGCCGCTCCGATCGAGAGCTTCAAGGAAGTCTCCGCGACCCTCGGCGAGATCTTCGGCAAGGAAGCCGAAGTCGACGAAAAGCTGGCGGCCATCGACACCCGGATCGAGGACACCAAGGCCGCAGCTGCCGACGCCGGCACCGGCCTGGTGCTGATGACGAGCGGCGGCGAGATGACGGCCTACGGGGCAGGGTCCCGGTTCGGCATCGTGCACGATGTCCTGGGCGTGCAGACCGCCGCTGACGTGAAGTCCGAGGGCCCGCACGGCGAGGCCATCTCGCACGAATTCGTCGCCGAGGCCAACCCGGACCACCTGTTCGTGATCGACCGCGACTCCGCCGTCGGCGAATCCGGGGAGGCCGCCGCGGCCGTCCTGGACAACGACCTGGTCAACGGCACCAACGCCGCCAAGAACGACAGCATCACCTATTTGGATTCGGCCTCCTGGTACCTGGTGGGCTACGGCCTGAATAATACGGATGCCATGATCAGCGCCGTCCAGGCAGCCGTCACGAAGTAGCACCCGTACGGCCGCCGGCGTCCGCCGGCGGCCTGCGCGGTGGCCCGATCCATGGCTTCCTCCACGATTTTCAGTCCGGCCCCGGCGGCAGCAGTGGCGCCGGGACGCTCCCGCGCCCGCGGATCCGGTTCCCAGCTCGCCTGGGCGGCCACCGCCGTCGTCGTCCTGGCCATTGCCAGCATGTTCGTGGGCGTCAGCGACGTGTCGCTGCCCGCGCTGCTGGCCGGTGACCAGAAGGCCTGGGACATCTTTTGGATCAGCCGGCTGCCGCGCACCCTGTCGGTCATCCTGGCCGGCGCGGCGCTGGGGATTGCCGGGCTGATCATGCAGCTGATGGCGCGGAACAAATTCGTGGAGCCGTCCACCGTGGGCACCGTGGAGTCCGCCTCGCTGGGCATCCTGGTGGTCACGGTGGCGATCCCCGGTGCCACCCTGTTGGCGAAGATGTCCGTGGCCACCGTGTTCGCGGCCGCCGGGACCGGCCTGTTCCTGCTGGTGCTGCGCCGGATCCCGCTGCGCAACACGCTCATTGTGCCGCTGGTGGGCATCATGCTGGGCGGCGTCATCGCCGCGGTGACCACGTTCTTCGCCTACCGCTTTGACCTGTTGCAGACGCTCAACAGCTGGATGATCGGCGACTTCTCCGGCGTGCTCCGCGGCCGCTACGAACTCCTCTGGATTGTCGCGCTGCTCGCGGTGATCGGCTACCTGTGCGCGGACCGGTTCACGATGGCCGGCATGGGGCAGGAATTCTCCACCAATCTGGGCCTGCACTACGGCCGGATCCTGACGCTCGGGCTGGTCATCGTCTCGCTGATCAGCGCCGTGGTGGTGGTCAACATCGGCGCCATTCCGTTCCTGGGGCTGGTGGTGCCCAACCTGGTGTCGCTGGCATTCGGTGACAGCGCCCGCCGCGCGGTTCCCTGGGTGGCAGTCTTCGGTGCGGGCTTTGTGCTGCTGTGCGACATCATCGGCTGCACCATCCGCTACCCCTACGAGATCCCGGTGGGCGTGATCGTCTCCGCCGTGGGCAGCGCCATCTTCCTGTACCTGCTGCTGAGGACCCGCAAGAATGGCTGATTCGGTACTTCCGGCCGCGCTGACGCCGCACAAGCGCCGCACCCTCACCACGGTCCGGCCGCGGACCTGGATCATCCTGCTGGGCCTGCTGACGGCCGCCCTCGTGGCGGTGTTCATGACCATCGACCTGCGCGGCAACCTCGGCTACATCCTGCCCCGGCGTGCCATCAAGATCGGTTCGATGCTGCTGGTGGCGTACGCCGTGGGCGTGTCCACCGTGTTGTTTCAGACGGTGACCGCCAACCGGATCCTGACCCCGTCGATCATGGGCTTCGATGCCCTCTACATGCTGATCCAGACCGGGCTGACCTTCGCGATCGGCGGGCAGGCGCTGCTGAGCCTGGGCGCGCCGGTGCGCTTCGTGATCGAAGTGATGCTGATGGTGGGCTTCTCCTTCCTGATCTACCGCTGGCTGTTCACCGGCGGCGGCAAGAGCCTGCACCTGATGCTGCTGGTGGGCATCGTGTTCGGGACCATGTTCCGCGGCATCTCCTCGCTGCTGCAGCGGCTGATCGATCCGAGCGAATTCATCATCCTGCAGGACCTGTTCTTCGCCAGCTTCAACAACGTGGACGGCGTGCTGCTGGCCGTGTCCGCGGTGGCCGTGGCCGCGGCCACCGTCCCGGTCTGGCGGATGCGCCGGCAGCTGGACGTGCTGGCGTTGGGCCGGGACACGGCGCTGAACCTTGGCGTGGACCACCGGCGGGCCGTCACCACCGTCCTGCTGCTCTGCGCCATCCTGGTGGCCGTTTCCACCGCGCTGGTGGGCCCGATCACGTTCTTTGGGCTGCTCGTGGCCAGCCTTGCCTACCTGCTGTGCTCGCACTTCCGGCACGTGTACGTCCTGCCCATCGCCGTGCTGCTGGGCGCCATCGCCCTGGTCGGCGGCCAGCTGGTCCTCGAGCAGGTGTTCAGTTTCGATACCGCGCTGAGCATCGTCATTGAATTCGCCGGCGGCGTCCTGTTCATCGCCCTGCTGCTGAAAGGCTCCATCAAATGATCCACGTCTCCGGAGTCTCCAAGACCTACGGCACGCAGACCGTGGTCGACGACGTCAGCTGCTACATCAAGGACGGCGGCATCACCTCGATCATCGGGCCGAACGGCGCCGGCAAGTCCACGCTGCTGTCCATGGTCTCCCGGCTGCTGCCCATGGACGCCGGGGCGGTGACCATCGACGGGCTCGACGTCGGCAAGACCGCCGGCAAGGAACTGGCCCGCAAGATGGCCATCCTGCGCCAGGACAACCAGCTGACCGTCCGCCTGACCGTGCGGGACCTGGTGGGCTTCGGCCGTTTCCCGCACAACAACGGCCGGCCGGGCCCGGCCGACCTCGTGCAGATCGAGCAGGCGCTGGCGTACCTGGACCTGACGGCGATGGCGGACAAGTTCGTGGACGAGCTCTCCGGCGGCCAGCGGCAGCGGGCGTTCATCGCCATGGTGCTGGCCCAGGACACCGACTACCTGCTGCTGGACGAACCGCTGAACAACCTGGACATGAAGCACTCGGTGGAAATGATGCGGCTGCTGCGCCGGCTGACCGACGAGCTGGGCAAGACCGTGGTGCTGGTCATCCACGACATCAACTTCGCGTCCTGCTACTCGGACTCGATCATCGCCATGCGCTCCGGCCGCCTCGTGCACCAGGGCCCGCCGGCGCAGATCATGCAGCCGGACGTGCTGCGGGACGTGTACGACATCGACATCCGCATCGAGGAGATCGAGGGCAACCGGATCGGCGTCTACTTCGCCTGACGCCGGCCGGCGGGGTTGGTGCCGGCCACGGCCGGCGGGGTTGTTGCGGGCGCAGTCCCACCCGACGCCCGCACGGCGTCAGACCACGGAGAAATCGCCGGGCAGCATGGTCCGCCCGGTCAGGGCCAGCAGCACCTGGGCTCCGTCGCCGCGTTCGGCGGCAATCTCCATCGCCAGCCGCCCGGCTTCCAGCTCCACATTGCGCGGCAGTTCCGCCACCAGGCCGCAGGCCCGGGACAGGTCGAGGGTGTGCACCGCAAGTTCGAAGATCCGGGTGGGCAGGTAGTCGCTGAAGCGCATCCCGCCGGCGGCCGTCTCGATGACCCGGTCCTCGGTCAGCGGCAGCGTGTTTTCCAGCTGGGCCAGCAGCCGGTCCACCATATCCACCGGGTCCGGGCCCAACTCCTTGCCGGCTGCCATGGCCCGCTCGGTGACGCCGGGATCATTGGCCAGTCCGGTGGCCAGGTAATAGTCCGCGGCCGATTCCACCTGGACTGTCTTGGCGGGGCGCCCCAAGTAGGTCAGCACCGTGGACAGCGCCCGGCTGGTATGTCCGGCGAGCGTCCGGACGCTCCAATCGTCCAGCCCGGGTGCGTTCCATGCGGCCGGCGGCACGTTTGCCAGCACCTCGCGGAAGTACCGGCCCGCGGACAGGAACGTTGCCGCCGATTCGATCATGCGCCCATGCTACGGCCGGCAGGCGGTCGCGGCCAGCGCCGCCCTTCGTCCTGGCCGATCCGGCCGGAAACGGCCGTCGCGGGTCGTTCAGGCGAGGCGCCGCAGCTCCGGCTTCCAGCCCGCAGCAGGCGCGGCGACGCCTGCGGCGACGTCATCCCAGAGGGCCTGCCAGCCCCGGTGTGCCCTGTTGCCGGCTTCGATCAGCTCGCCAAGTTCCGCTTCAATCTCGGCTTGGCAAGCGTCAGTATCAATGTCGTACCCGTCGATGGATGTGGACATCATGCACGCCTCCTCACAGTAAGCTTCCTTACCGACCCTACGGAGTCCCAGCATATCCCGCTATGGGGAGAACTACCCATCGCCGCTTTAAAGGCACGAATCGGCCGGTCCGCCGGCCTGAATCCGCTGCACTAGGCTTGAAACCATGGCACCCGAGACCCACGCCGAGAGCATTGCACCGATTCTCACTCCGGAAGGCTGGGAGCTGCTGAATTCGCTCGGCCCCTATTCCGAAGCGGAAAGCCTGCACACCGGCACCGAGTTGCGCAAGGCCGGCCACTCCCCCGAACTGGTCTCCGCCGCCATGACACAGTCCCGTCTCCGTGCGAAGGCCACGGCGAAGTTCGGTCCCTTCGCGGAAAAAATGCTGTTCACCCCGGCGGGGCTGGAACAGGCCACGCGGCTGAACATCGCGGCCCTGCACGCCCGGCGGTTCCAGGCCGCCGGGGTGGAGCACGTCGCGGACCTGGGCTGTGGAATCGGCGCAGACGCCATGGCGCTGGCCAGCCTGGACCGCAGGGTCACCGCCGTGGAACGGGACGAGACGACCGCCGCGGTGGCCACCATTAACCTGATGCCGTGGCCGACCGCGACCGTGGTCAACGCCGATGCGGAGGGACTGGACCTCACCGGGATCGACGGCGTGTGGCTGGATCCGGCGCGGCGGACGACGACGGCCTCGGGCACCACCCGCATCTTCGACCCGGAGGCGTTTTCTCCGCCGCTGTCCTTCGTGGAGAGGCTGGCCGACCGGGGAATGCCGGTGGGGGTCAAGCTGGGCCCGGGGATTCCCCATGAGGCGCTGCCGGACAACTGCGAGGCCCAATGGGTATCCGTCGACGGCGACGTGGTCGAGGCGGCGCTGTGGTTCAACCGGCTGGCGCGGCCGGGCATCCGGCGGGCGGCCTTGGTCACCGGAGCCGGCGGCACCGCCGAACTGACCAGCGCCGTCAGCTACGACCCGGCCAACCAGGACGTGGCCATCGGACCGGCGGCGGGCTACCTGTACGAGCCCGACGGCGCGGTGATCCGCGCCGGGCTGGTGGCAGACCTCGCCCGCGGGCTGGGCGGGCACCTGCTGGATGAGCACATCGCGTATATCTGCGCCCCGCACCTGCAGCCAACGCCGTTCGCCCGGGCCTACCGGGTGCTGGAGGTCAGGCCGTACAACGTCAAGAAGCTCAAGGCCTGGGTGAAGGCGAGCCGGATCGGCACGCTGGAGATCAAGAAGCGCGGCACGTCAGTTGCCCCGGACGAACTGCGCAAGACCCTCTTGACCGGTTCCGGCAAGGGGCCGAACAAGGCGACCCTTGTGCTGACGAGGGTCGGCGAGGACCGGATCGCCATCGTCGTCGAACCTGTCCCCGCCGCCGGGGCCCGCAGCCGCGAGCGCAGCGCCAGGCCTTGACGCACTAGAATCAAGCTGTGTCTTGGCCGCGCGGCCCCAGCAGACCCATACCTCCGGCGGCAGCCGGTCCAGCCAAAGACGGAGCAACGTTTGTACATCGATTTCGCACGGTCCGCCCAATCCTCCCTCGGGGTTGAGTGGGAGCTGGCGCTGGTGGATGCCCAGACCGGCGAACTGGTCTCGGTGGCCGAGCAGGTGCTGGACGCCGTCCGCGCCGGGCATCCGGAGCTGCGGGACGATGACGAGCACCCGCACGTGAAGCAGGAGCTGCTGCTGAACACCGTGGAGCTGGTCACCGGTGTCTGCAACACCGTCCGCGAGGCCAAAGCGGACCTGAGCAGCGCCCTGGCGGCCGTCCGCGACGTCACCGACCCGATGGGGGTGGAGCTCTTCTGCGCGGGCAGCCATCCGTTTGCCGCGCCGCGGTTGCAGCCGGTCACCGACAAGGAACGCTACGCCAAGCTGATCGACCGTACCCAGTGGTGGGGGCACCAGATGGTGATTTACGGCGTGCACGTGCACGTGGGCCTGGACCACCGGGACAAGGCCCTGCCGGTATTGGACGGGCTGGTCAACTATTTCCCGCACTTCCAGGCGATCTCCGCCTCCTCCCCCTTCTGGGCGGGAGAGGACACCGGCTACGCCTCGCAGCGCGCGCTGATGTTTCAGCAGCTGCCCACCGCGGGGCTGCCGTTCCAGTTCCCCAGCTGGGCGGTGTACGAGGATTACGTCGAGGACATGTTCACCACCGGGGTGATCGACACGATCAGCGAGATCCGCTGGGACATCCGGCCGGTTCCCGCACTGGGCACCATCGAGATGCGGGTGTGCGACGGGCTGTCCACCCTGCAGGACGTCGGGGCCGTGGCCGCGCTGACGCAGTGCCTGGTGGACGAGTTCTCCACCGCCCTGGACGACGGCTGGGCCATCCCCACCATGCCGCCGTGGCACGTGCAGGAGAACAAGTGGCGTGCCGCCCGCTACGGCATGGACGCCATCATCATCCTCAACGCCGCCGGCAAGGAAATGCCGGTCACGGAACACCTGCGCGAACACGTGCTGAACCGGCTGGAACCGGTCGCCCGGAAGCTTGGCTGCAGCGACGAACTGGCAGACGTGGAGAAGATCCTCGAGGCCGGTGCCGGCTACCAGCGCCAGCGCAGGGTTGCCGCCGAGCACGACGGCGACCTGCGCGCCGTCGTCCTCGACGTAGTCAGCCAGCTTCGCGGGAGCAACTGAGAGCCCGAAACCGGTCCCGTTTGGTCCCGAACAGGCGTAGGCTCTGCCCCAAGGAAACACCCAGGGAAACAGAGCCGGATGCGGGAAAGGGCTGGGCATGGCCGGGGAAAAGCATGCTGACGACGAGGCGCTGTACCAGGCGGACGCCCCGGTCCCGGAGCAGGACTCCGACGCGCCGCCGCACGCCGGCTCGGCCAGCCTGGATGCCGCCATCGAACCGGACGTCGAGCGCGGGCCCGAGGACCGGCCGGAAGACGGTGACAAGGACCCGGCGTCCCCCCAGGAACCGGAAGACGGCGGCTAGGACCGGCCATCCCCGTCTCCGGCCGCACGGTCTCCCGGGCGCTGGCCTCCCGGACGCCTGAGGGCCTTGACCGTTGCTTGCCGGGCGTGTGAAGCTTGCGGGCACTCAACTATCCGCTTCCTCAAGGAGGCACCGATGAGAGCCATGGTGTACCGCGGGCCCTATAAGACCCGGGTGGAAGAAAAAGACATTCCCGCCATTGAACACCCCAACGACGCCATTGTCCGGGTGACGCTGGCCGCAATCTGCGGCTCGGACCTGCACCTCTACCACGGCATGATGCCCGATACCCGGGTCGGGATGACGTTCGGCCACGAGTTCATCGGTGTGGTCCACGAGGTGGGGCCGTCGGTCCGGACCCTCGCGCCGGGCGACCGGGTCATGGTCCCGTTCAACGTGTACTGCGGCTCCTGTTACTTCTGCGCGCGGGGCCTGTACTCCAACTGCCACAACGTGAATCCGAATGCCACGGCGGTGGGCGCCATCTACGGCTACTCCCACACCTGCGGAGGCTACGACGGCGGCCAAGCCGAATACGTCCGGGTGCCCTTCGCCGACGTCGGACCCGCCCTGATCCCGGACTGGATGGACGACGAGGACGCCGTGATGCTCACCGACGCCCTGCCCACCGGCTACTTCGGGGCGCAGCTGGGCGACATCGTCGAAGGCGACACCGTGGTGGTGTTCGGGGCCGGACCGGTGGGGCTGTTTGCCGCGAAGTCCGCCTGGCTGATGGGAGCGGGGCGCGTGATCGTCATCGACCACCTGGAGTACCGGCTGGAGATGGCCCGTTCCTTCGCGCACGCGGAAACCTACAACTTCGTCGAGTACGACGACATCGTGGTGCACCTGAAGAAGGTGACGGATGACCTGGGCGCGGACGTGACGATCGACGCCGTGGGCGCCGAGGCGGACGGCAACCTGACCCAGCACCTCACCTCCGCGAAGTTCAAGCTGCAGGGCGGCTCGCCCGTCGCCCTGAACTGGGCCATCGATTCGGTCCGCAAGGGCGGGACCATTTCCGTGATGGGCGCCTACGGGCCGATGTTCAGCGCCGTAAAATTCGGGGACGCCCTGAACAAGGGGTTGACGCTGCGGATGAACCAGTGTCCGGTCAAGCGCCAGTGGCCGCGGCTGTTCGAGCACATCCGCAACGGTTACCTGAAACCGAACGACATCGTCACCCACCGCATACCGCTGGAGCATATCTCCGACGGCTATCACATTTTCTCGTCGAAACTCGATGGCTGCATCAAGCCGCTCATCGTGCCGAATGCCGGCTAGGAGACTCCGCGATGCCGTACCGAGCCGAAAAACCCGAGCGCAGGCATACCAGCGAAGAACTCCGCGCCCGGATCCCGGGCTGGGGTGCCGACCTGGATCCGAAGGACCGACCGGCCGTGCCGAAGGAACGCTTCGATCCCGGCGCCACCGGCGCCCACTGGGATTTCCCCGACCGCCAGGAGGAGAAATGGCCGCGCGAGCGATCCCTTGAGCACCGCATGCTGACGCCCGTCTTCGGCACGTCGACGCCGCCCAAGGGGCTCTCGGGCGCCATGCGGCGATACTCCTACCGGAAGTACAGCGAGGCGCGGGCGGCCCACTGGATAATCCTGCTGGCCGCCGACCGGGTCGATGCCTGGGAAAGCCACCTCCGCTCCTTCGCGACGCTGCGTCCGGACAATCCCGTCACCGAATCCGGCGTGCGCAGCGAGTTCAGCCATCACGGGCTGGCCTCCCGGACCGGGACGAAGCGTGCGGACCTGAGCCACCAATGGCTCGACCCGGTCATCGTGGCCGGTCCCTGGCTGGCGGCGGGCGGCCTGGCCGCACTGGCTGTCAGGGGCCTGGCCCGGCGCCTGCGCGCCTGAACGCCGACAATCCCCGGCGTCTACTCGACGAGCTGCAGCAGTTCCCGGTTGTCGGCGAAGACCTCCGCGGCGTTCTCCTTGGTGACGGCCTCGGCTTCGGTCAGGTAGGCGGCCACGCTGGTTTCCGCATTGCCGTAAGACTCTTCCTCGTCGGCCTCGGGTGCATCGTCCTGCGCGAACCCTTTGACGACGGTCAGGGCCTCGCCCACCATGGCCGCCGGGTCGGCGTAGGTGGTGGCGTACTGCTTGCCGGCCATGATTGATTCCACGGCGTCCGGGGCGGATCCGCTGCCGACGACGACGGCGGAATCCTGCCCGCCGTCTTCGGCGGCCTGGATGAGGGCCTGGGCGGTGGCGTCATCGGCGGCCAGGATTCCGTGCACCTCGTCGGAGGCATATTCCTCCTGCAACATGCCGGCCAGCCGCTCTGCCGCCGCATCTGGGTTTTCGCCGGCGGTTGCCTCGAAATCCGTCTGCCCGGACAGCACGGCCACGGTGCCGTCGTCGATCTTGGGTTGCAGCACGCTCATCGCTCCGTCGAACGCCAGGCGCGCCCCGCCGTCGTCCGGGTGGCCGCTGAACAGTTCGACGTTGTAGGGTCCTCCGCCCTGCCGTTCGGCCAGCCCATCGAGCAGTGCCTGGGCCTGGAGCTCACCGGTTTGGAAGGCATCCGCGCCCACCAGGTAGCCGGCCGCGCCGGTGCCCGTGACCATGGTGCCGAACGCGATGACCGGGATTTGCGCCTCCTGCGCCGCGGCCAACTGCTCCCCCAGGCCTGCCGGGTCTGCCGGATCCACGATCAGCACTTCCGGTTCACCCTCGAGCATCGTACTGATTTGTTGCTGCTGTTCCGCGGCGGTTTCGGCAACCTGGACGTTCGGTTCGAAGTTCGAGCCCTCGATCTGTTCGGTGAACAGCGCTTCGGCGTACGCGGTGTCGGCGGAGAGGGACACGCCGATCAAGGAGCCGCTCTCAAAGCCTCCGGCGCCGCCGGCTTCCGGCCCCTCCCCCGTCTCCTCCCCCGTGCGGGAACAGGACGTCAGCAGCAGCGCGGCCGTGACGGCCACCGCCGCCGGCAGTTTCATTCGTCCGGCAAATGATCCCATGTCGTGTACCTCCGTCGTTCCGCCGTCCGACCGGATGGGAGATTTGTGAGGAAGGGCCGGCGTGCCCCGCCGTGGTTTCAGCCTAGGACCCCGCCGCGGATTGGGATAGACGGTGTCCGTCCTGCGCGGCGGGCGCGGGCCGGATCGCCCTAGAGGTGCACGCTGGTGACCGGCATCGACGAATCCGGAGCGAATTCGAGGCCGGAGGGCCTGCCGCCGGCCATGACCACCTGGGCGCCGAGCGCGGCGACCATCGCTCCGTTGTCCGTGCACAGGGACACCGGGGGCACGCGCAGGGAGATGCCGTGCGCCGCGCAGCGTTCCTCGGTCAGCGCCCGCAGCCGCGAGTTCGCCGCAACGCCGCCGCCGAGCAGCAGGTTGGTGACGCCGTTTTCGGTGCAGGCCAGCATCGCCTTCGCGGTGATGACGTCCGCCACGGCTTCCTGGAAGGACGCGGCGATGTCGGCCACCGGCAGGGGTTCCCCGGCTGCCTCGAACTGCTCCACGCAGCGGGCGACGGCCGTCTTCAGGCCGGAGAAGGACCAGTCATAGCGGTGCGGGCCGGGGGCCTCGGCCGAGCCCATGTATTTGGGCTGGCTCAGTCCGCGGGGGAACCGGATGCGCCTCGGGTCGCCCTCCCGCGCCAGTTTGTCGATCGCCGGGCCGCCGGGATAGCCCAGGCCCAGGATGCGGGCCACCTTGTCGTAGGCTTCACCCGCCGCGTCGTCGATGGTGGAGCCGAGCAGTTCGACGTCGTCGGTCAGGGAGCGCACGCGCAGGATCTCCGTGTGTCCGCCGGAGACCAGCAGCGCGCCCAGGTTGTCCGGCAGCGCTCCCCCGTCCAGCACGCCGACGCCCACATGGGCGACCAGGTGGTTGATGGCGTACAGCGGCTTGCCGGTGGCCAAGGCAAGGGCCTTGGCCGCACACACGCCGACCATCAGGGCGCCGGCCAGCCCGGGGCCGGAGGTCACCGCGAGCGCGTCCACCTCGCCGAGGGTGACGCCGGCCGTGTCCAGCGCCTGTTCCAGCGTGGGGATGAAGGCGTCGAGGTGGGCGCGCGAGGCGATCTCCGGGATCACTCCGCCGAAGCGCACGTGTTCCTCCATCGAGGAGGACACCGTGTTGGCCAGGAGCGTATCCCCGCGGACGATGCCCACGCCCGTTTCGTCGCAGGAGGACTCGATGCCCACCACCAGCGGTTCGGTGCGGTTCATCGCGTGTCCTCCGTCGTCTCGGGTTCGTGGTTTGTCCGGCCGGTCCCGGTGCCGCCGTCGGTGCCGGTGCGGGCCCCGGTGCCGGGAGCACCTGCCCAGTCCTTGAGGCGCAGCCGCATGATCAGGGCATCAACGCCGCCGCGGTAGTAGCGCGGGCGCACGTGGATCTGCTCGAAGCCGAACCAGCGGTAGAGCCGCTGCGCCCGGGGGTTGTCCGCGCGCACTTCCAGCAGGACGTCGTCGGCCCGCTGGCGGCGTGCCAGGTCGATCAGCAGGGTCAGCAACGTGGTGCCGATGCCTTGCCCCTCGCGCTCGGGGACCACCGCAATGGTCTGCACATCGGCGATCGGCCGCACGCACATCAGCCCGGCGTAGCCGATCACCGTGCCGAGCGCGTCCTCGGCCACGTAGTAGCTGCGGGTGTCCTGTGCCAGTTCCTCATAGAACATCTCCGTCGGCCACGCGTCGTCCGGGAACAGCTTCCGTTCCAGCGCGTCCACGGCCGGCACGTCGGCCTCGGTCATCTTCGGGCGGGCATCCAGCACCTGGAGCATGCCGTCGAAAATCGTGGACTTGCCCACCCCGGAGCCGCCGGTCAGCAACGTTCCGGCACGGTCCACGCGGATGGTGTGGGAACCGTCGAAGGTGCCCCAGTTGACCAGCTGCACGCGGCTGAGGCGGTGCTGGCCGGGATTCAGCAGCCCGTCCAGGGGCAGGATCGTCTCGATGCTCATGTCAGGCCTCCTCGTCGTCGACAGCCAATTGGTCGGTCTCCGGCGCCTCGCCGGCCGGCGGGTTGGTGCCGGCCAGCGAGCCGATCACCGCCGGAATGTCGCCGATGTTCTCGAACGGCAAGGCCAGCGGCAGGGCCGGAGAAATGACCCACACGTCCGGAAGTTCGGTGGCTTCCAGCAGCCGGCGCTCGTTGGACAGCTTGCGGATGGAGGCATCGGCCAGGTCCTCGACGTGTTTGGCGTCGTGCTGTTCGGGGTCCACGTAGTCCTGCAGCACGTCGATCACGTCGGCCCGGCTGATCAGCGGCTCCGTCCCGGTGCCGGCGTGGCGATCCTGGATGAGCCGCATCCGCAGCAGCAGCAGCGTCTCTTCACGCGTCATCTCCCGCTGCCGCTGCAGGGCGCTGGTGTGCGGTTCGGCCATGGGGACCGGCCGCAGCATGGCGACCTTGCGGTCTTCGTCGATGACCAGTTGCAGGAACAGCTCGCTGAGCCGGGAGGCGAGGACGCGGCGGTGTTCCACCACGGTGTCGTAGACCCGGTCCGTGGAGCCGGCGTGCAGGTAGGGGCCGCGCAGCAGCCGGATCAGGGCCTGCCGCAGCTTCAGCGGCAGCTTGCCGGTATCGCCGTCGAAGAGTTCGGGCCCGTCCACGATCTCGTCGCGGGCGGGCGTCTCCTCAGCCTCGGCGGGATCCGCTTCCTCCGGCGCGGCAGCCCCGTCGGGCCCTGCGGACGGTTCGGGGTGCTCCTCGGTTAACGCGTCCTCGGTCAGCTCGTTCATGAATCTGCAGCTTTCGTGAAAGTAACGGCGGGCAGCACCGCTGTGCGTTCGCTGCCGTCGATTTGGATCAGGGTCACGCTGTCGGTCGCGTCCGGATCGAGCACGCCGCCGGAATTCAAGGCCCGGTGCAGCAGCCAGCGCAGGCTGTTCAGGTGCCGGTGTTCCGGTTCCAGCCGGTCGTAGACCGCCGACAACGGCGCCTGTCCCCGGGACTCGACGGCGCTGCGCACCGCCAGGGAGAGCACCGCGGCGTCAGCCTGCGGCGTGCGGACCACGCGGCGGATGTCCGCTTCGGTGAACTCCGGCGGGGGCGGCAACTTGGCCGGCGCCTGGTGATCCTGCGGGTCGTAGAGCCGAATCATGCTGACCGACTCGAAGCCGGAGCCGTACAGCTGCGGCGCCGGCACCACCGCGCGCCGGCCGGGCAGGCTGTGCCGGGACTTGAAGATGGCGGCCTCGGCCGCCCGGATCGCCTGACGCAGCTGGACCGATTCGCGGTAGTCGTCCGACTGCACGAAGGTGTGCATGCTCTCCGAGAGCCGCCCGTAGATGCGGTGGATCTCGGCCGCCTGCGCCCGCAACTGCGGCATGAGCTGCTGCAGGGCCCTCCGGTCCTCCGGCTCCAGGCCGTCGGCGAAGTCCCGCTCGAGCACGTCGGCGATCGCCTGCCGGAAGCGCTGCTGCTGGTCCTCGTCGTTCAGAAACGCCGTGAAGCTCTCATAGGTCCGGCCTTCGCTGGTGCCGCGCAGCCGTTTGTCGGCGTCGAGCACCTCGCCCATGGTGATGCCCTTGGTGGCATTCGACTCGACGATCTCGGCGCGCAGCGTGTGCAGCATGCGCTCCAAGCCGTCGCGCATCCGCTTGAAGTCGGCCGGCAACCCGGCCGCCAGCGCCAGGATGTCGCGTGCCGCCTCCGCCGCCGCGGCTGCGGGCACCGCCGCCGGCGCGTCGCCTGCTTCCAGTGCGCGGATCTTTTCCTGCCGTTCGGCGATTTCGGCCCGGAGCACGGCGATGCGCGCCTCGGGGTCGGGATCGGTCTCATGGGCCAGGGCCTCGACCCGGGTGAGCAGCGTGGCCAGGCGGGAGCTGTTCAGGGAGGAGGAGGCCCCGGTCAGGCCGTCCAGATACTCCAGAAAGCGCACCGTTGCTTCGGTGGGCTCGTAAACGAACCGCCCGCCCTCGCGCAGGCGGGAGAGGAACCTGCGGGCCACCCAGTCGTCGGCGTACTGGCGGGCGGACCAATCCTCGCGCAGCGGCACCCCGGCGCGCCGCAGCCCGGCCAGGAACGCGTCGGTGTTGCGGTGGAACTCCTCCAGCGGCAGCTGCGGCCGGGAGCGCGTGAAAGCGGTCCGGAACAGCGCAGGCACCCAGGGGCTGGCGGCGGCGAGCTTGAGGCCCGGCGTCGCGGACAAGGCCTGCAGCTCCTGCCAGCGGGCAAGGGCATTCTCGGTGAAGGACATGCTGTGCTTTCCGCCCGCGGAAGGGAAAAGCGGGCCCAGAAGATCTTAGCCGCTCCAACTGCGCTGACGACGGCGGTGGCCCGCCACGGGTGGGCCGTGTCGCCCGGCGGTATGCCTGCTGACGACGGCGGCGCCCGCCACCGGGAACCGCACGGCACCCGGTACCGGCCCCGCCGTCGTTCGCCTAGCTGCTGGCCGGCAGCTTCTGACGTCCCGCGGCGAGCTTTTCGGCGGCCTTCCGGCGGGCGACGAGCACCTTCTCGTCCACCGGGGCGTCGCCGCTGGCCCGCCGCGAGCGGGCATAGGCCATGGCCTCGTCCTGGCGTTCCTGCTCGGCGCCGGTGGCGATCTTCGCGCGCAGATGCTCGGGCCCATAGCCGAAGGCGTCCACCAGGTCGCGGGCGTGCGGGCGCAGCCGGGACAGCAGGCGGTTGATGTACCCTCCGAGGATGCGGGCGCGCTGGGCGGAGAGCCGCCCGTACATGAGGTACCAGCCCAGGTTCTTCTCCACCAGCGACAGGCCGAACAGGTCCCGCAGCCAGGTCAGCACCTGGCGGGTACCGTCGTCGTCGACCTGCCCGAGTGCTGCGGTAAAGGCCTCCCACTGCAGCAGTTCCGCGTGCGCGCGGGCGGCCTCGATCAGCTCATGCTGGTGTTCGTTGAACAGCGCCGCGGCCTCCGCCTGCGGCAGCCTGGTGGCATTGCGGAGCGCACCGCCGATGCCGGCGACCATGGTGGAGACCCGGTCGGTGAGCAGTTGGCGCTGCGACTCCGGATCCTTTAGGTAGTTGGCGCTCTTGCGCTCCGAACCGCTGTCCGCGAACGTCTGGGCCACCTGGCGCAGGCCGGTGCGGTGGAAGGTGGCGTCGGCCGCCTGGTGGGCAACCCACCGGGCCATCACGCCGAAGTCCGCGTGGCGGAACTCCTTGGCGTAATCCGCCAGCAGCCGCTTGGCGACCAGCTGCAGCAGCACCGTGTTGTCGCCTTCGAAGGTCGCGTAGATGTCCAGGTCGGCGCGCAGCGCCGCGAAGCGGTTTTCGGCCAGGAATCCGGCCCCGCCGGTGGCCTCCCGGCACTCCTGCAGCGTGTCCAGCGCGTGCCACGTGCTCAGCGACTTCAGGGCGGCGGCCAGGGTTTCCAGGTCCTGCCGGTCCTCGTCGGTGTCATGGGCGCCGGAGAAGACGTCGTCGAACTTCTCCAGCAGTTGTTCGTGCGCGAAGGACGCCGCGTAGGTGGTGGCCAGCCGGGGCAACAGGCGCCGCTGGTGGCGCTGGTAGTCCAGCAAGACCTCTTCGGAGGTGTCGGAGGACGCGTTGAACTGCCGGCGCTCGGTGCCGTAGCGCACCGCGATGGCCAGGGCCACCTTGCTGGCGGCCACGGCGGCGCCGTCCAGCGAGACGCGGCCCTGCACCAGGGTTCCCAGCATGGTGAAGAAGCGGCGGCCCGGGCTGGCGATGGGGGAGGTGTAGGTGCCGTCCCCGGCCACGTCGCCGTACCTGTTCAGCAGGTTGGTGCGCGGGATGCGGACATGGTCGAAGTGCAGCCGGCCGTTGTCGATGCCGTTGAGTCCGCCCTTGTAACCGTCGTCTTCGCCGCCGATGCCGGGCAGGAAGTTGCGCTGTTCGTCCCGGATGGGCACGTAGAAGGCGTGGACGCCGTGGTCGACGCCCCGTGTGATCAGATGCGCGAACACCACCGCGGCCAGGCCGTCGTTGGCGGCGTTTCCCAGGTAGTCCTTCCACGCGGCCCGGAAGGGCGTGTGGATGACGAATTCCTGCGTGGCCGGTTCGTAGGTGGCGGTGGTGGCGATGCTGGCCACGTCGGATCCGTGGCCGGTTTCGGTCATGGCGAAGGCGCCGGGCGTCTTCAGGCTCATGATGTCCGGCAGCCACCGGTCATGGTGTTCCCGGGTGCCCAGGTGCAGCACCGCCGCGCCGAACAGGCCCCACTGCACACCGGCCTTGATCTGCAGCGAGGGGTCGGCGGTGACAAGTTCCTCGAAGCCGGCCACGTTGCCGCCGTGACTGTCCTCGCCGCCGAGCCGTGCGGGGAAGGCACGGTGTACGGCGCCGGTGTCCACCAGGTACTTCAGCTGTCCGGAGACCCGCTGCCGGTGCTCCTCCATCGTCAGCCCGTCGATGCGGTGGAGTTCCGGTCGGCCGGCCAGGTCGCGTGCCGTCTGGCGGATGTCGGCCCAGCGGCCCAGCAGGAGCCGGCCGAGTTCGGCCACATCGACGGCGGCGCCGTTGTCTTCAACCGGTTCCGGGGTTTCCAGGGCGGGCGTATTCGTCATCGGATGTTCCTTCGGTCGTCAGGTGTGTGTCGGGTGGGGCCGAGGAAGGCGGCCGGGGCGGGGCGGCCCGGTGCGGGCGGTTCAGTCCTTGCCGGGGGTGTTGCGGGACCGGCCGGGTGGCCCGGAGCCCGCTGCGGGAGCGCCGTCGTCCGGTGCGACGCCGCCCAGCAGCCATTGGGTGAGCAGGCCCGTCATGACTTCCCGGCTCGGCTTGGTTCCATCGTCGGGAGCCGCCAGCCAGCATTCCCCGGCCGCACGCACCATGCCGATGGCGGCCCGGGGCCAGTAGGAAGCGGCCGCGAGTTCCGCGGCACTTCCCGCTGCCGCGGCCAGATGGCCGCGCAGCGGGGCCTCGATCATGGCGGTGACGTTGGCGAAAAAGTCGTGCAGGACGGCGGAACTGCCGTCCCCGGGGGCGGCTGCCGGCCGCGCATCGTCCGCACCGGGT
>NZ_JBNHGL010000037.1:0-22326 GCF_059091245.1 Arthrobacter sp. Y3225116 | reverse complement strand
CGGCCAGGCGGGCGGACTCGCGGCCGGCGGCGGCGTGGGCACGCTGGTGCTGACCCATTTCTCCTCGCGCTACCCCGACCTGGTCCCGCTCGAGGAACAGGCCAGGGCGCGGGCAGGAGGGGCCGAGGTGGTTGCGGCCCGGGACCTAGACCTGATCCCGTTTCCCCAACGCCGGCGGACCGGCATCGGGCGATGAAGCACGCACTGGCCGGTTTTCCGGCAGCCCTGCCTGTTTCCCTCACGGCTCGTCCGGGTTACGGTGGCAATCTCAGCGCAAGGTGGATCACGATCGAAGGAGGCTGCAATGAGCGAGCAGAACCGCCCGGAGGACGAACAGACCCTGCCGGATCCGGAGCTGCACATTCAGGGTGAAGACCCGCTCATCCCGGATGAGGGAGTCGACGCGGTGCCGCCGGAACTGGTGGACGCCGGGATCGATACGGACTCCGAGCGTCCCGTGGACGAGACCCTGTCCGATCCGCTCGAGGGCGGGATGGCGGACGACCGGCTGGGAGCCCCGCTGGAGGATTTCGACCCGGATGAATCGCCGAGCCAGTAGGCGCAATGAAGCCCCGCAGAGTTACTGCGGGGCTTCATCTATCCCGTACGGTTTCGGCTACGTGGTTCGGTCGCTGGCTGGCTCTTCCACTGTTGACTTGTCCAGGAAGGCAATCACTTCGGAGTCATCAGTCTTCGTCCAGGTTTCGCGCCCGGTGTCCTTGTCTTCGCGGCGGGTTTCCGGCGTGTCCACGGCTTCCTTGCGGAAGCCCCAGCGGGAATCCTTATTCGAGGCGTAGCACATCACGAACCTCCTTCGTGTCGGTCCTTTAATCGTCCTCCGGTCAGCGGCGGATGCCAAGGGCCGCTCCCGCGCAGATTCATGCACACTGGGGGTCCGCCCTTCGTTTACGGCCGAGACGATGGTGACAGGCGTCCTTGAAAGACTAGAGTCTCGTCCATGGCGGCGGAGCAGAAAACAGCGCTCAACAACGGTGTGCGGATAGATCGGCTCGGTTACGGCACCGCCAGGATTCCCCCGCCCGAGACGGCCGGGCTTTGCTATCGCGCCTTGCAGGCCGGTTTCCGCCATATCGATACCGCGGCCCTGTACGGCAACGAGCAAGGGGTAGGTGAGGCTGTCCGCAAATATACGGCCGGCGGGCTGGCCTCCCGTGAGGAAATCTTCGTCACCACCAAGGTTTATAACCATAACCACGGCTATCACCAAACGCTCCAGGCCTTTGAAGATTCTGCCCGGCTGCTGGGGCTCGACTACATCGACCTGTATCTAATCCACTGGCCGCAACCCAGGCGGGCTCTGTTTGTGGAAACCTACCGGGCACTCGAACGCCTTTACCAGGCGGGGCGCGTTCGGGCGGTCGGCGTTTCGAACTTCCTTCCGGAACACCTCGAACAGCTGCTCCAACACACGGAAATCGTCCCGGCGGTTAACCAAATTGAGCTACACCCGTGGTTCCAGCAGGCGCACCTGCGGAAATTCAACGCCGCCCATGGCATCCGCACCGTGGCGTGGAGTCCCCTCGCCCGGGGAGCAACGCTGCGTGACCCCATCGTGCTGGACCTGGCCCGCGACCTGGGCAAAACCCCTGCACAGGTGGTCCTGCGCTGGCATCTCCAGTTGGGCAATATTGCCATCCCCAAGGCAACCGGTCCCCGCATTCAGGAAAATTTCCGCGTCTGGGACTTCCTGCTGGACAACGCCGCCATGGAGTGCCTGGCCGGCCTTGACCGCCGGGACGGCCGGATCGGCTCCCACCCTGATCAGATCAACTGAGACGAGGAGTTACTGCCGGCCGGCAGTTGCAGCGCTCAGCGCACGCTCAGCAATTCGACGATGACGTCGAGGGCTTTGGTGAGCTGCAGATCGCTGGGGGCGCCGTACCCGATGACGAAGCCGTTCTCGGGCGCGCGGTCGGCGTAGTAGGCGGCCAATGTGGCCAGCCGGACTCCGCGGCGAAGGGCCTCGTCGGCCAGTTGAGGGGCGTCCTTTCCCTGGAACCGCAGGACTGCGTGAAGTCCGCCGTCGAGGGCTGCAAGTTGAAGGTCTGAACGGGCCCCAAGGCGTTCCAGCAGCAGGGCCCTGCGGTGCGCGTATTCGCGGCGCGCACGCGAGATGTGTCGTGCCAGTCCCCCGGCCTGGATGTAGTAGGCAAGGGCCGTTTGCATGATTCCGGCCACCGGCGTGTCCAGGTCTTCGCGGATGGCCTTCAGCGCGCGGCCTGATTCCCCGCGGACCACGAGGTAGCCGCACCGCAGCCAGGGGCTGAGGGACTTGGAAAATGTCCCCAGCAGCGCGACGTCGGCTGTGGAGGGAAGCGAAGCAACGGCAGGCAGGGGCATCCTGCGGTGCCGGAATTCGCTGTCGTAGTCGTCTTCGAGGACGAGCACGCCGTGCTCGGCTGCCCAGTTCAAAAGATCCAGCCGTTCCTGCACCGGCATCCGGCCGCCTAACGGGTACTGGTGGCTCGGGGTGATCAGCACGGCGTCCGGCGGCCGACCCAGGGACGCCAACTGGGCGGCTTTGAGTCCGTCGTCGTCGACGGGCACTGTTTCCACCACGGCGCCTGCGGCGGCCATGACCCGTCGGGCCGTTGGATACCCGGGATCCTCGACGAGTATGCGGGGATGCTCGCTGCGGCTTCGCAGGGCTGCCACGGCCAGAAGCAGGGCGTCGCTGGTTCCGGCGGTAATGATGACGTCATCGGGTTCGACGGCCAGTCCCCTGGCTGCGGCCAGGTGCCCTGCGACTTCCTTCCGCAGGGTGGCGGTCCCCAGAGGCGGGGGCAGGTGCGTGGGCCCCTGTTCGGATACCGCCCTGCGCCAGGCCGTGTGCCACTCGCGGTCGCGGAAAGGTGTGGACGAGGGACGTCCCGGCGTGAGGTCGATGATCGGCCTGCTGTCCTGAAGGTGCGGGGCCGGGCGTTCCTCGCGGGCAGGGTGTTGAACGTCCGGGCGGAGCGCGACCCTGGTTCCACCGGCACCGTGGCTTTCCAGGAAGCCCTCACCGGCCAGCTGTTCGAACGCCCGGACCACGACCCCGCGTGAGATGCCGAGCTCGGAGGCCATCCTGCGTGTTGCCGGGAGCGTGTGCTCTGGCCCCAGCAGCCCACTGAGGATGGCCCGGCGGAGTTGATCGGCCAGTTGGGCGGCAAGTGGAGCCGGCGCATTCCTGTCGAGTGTGAGCGGAAGCTCGGCCTCTCCCACATGGACCTCCTGATTCGATCTTTCTTGGACCTAGTGTAGGACCAAGGCGCTTGCCACCATGGAAACCGCAACCAGACGCCCACGCCGCTGCTCCGCCTTTTCCCGGCCGGGAGCCGGCCGGATGAGAGAGAGAAGGACTCATGTTTCACGGACTCTGCGCTTTCCCCCTCACACCGATTGTCGATGACCGCATCGACGTGAAGGCCGTTGCTCTCTTGGTGTCCCGGGCCGCGAGAGCCGGCGTGGACTCCCTTGGCGTGCTCGGCTCCACCGGAAACTACGCGTACTTGTCCCGGGAGGAACGCCGTGCAGTACTTGCAGCCGCTGTCGATGCCGCCGACGGGGTCCCGGTCATCGCGGGAGTGGGTGCGGTGCGTACCCGCGATGTCCAAGCGCATGTTGAAGATGCCCAGGCGGCAGGGGCTTCGGGCCTGCTGCTGGCCCCGGTGTCATACCAACGCCTGACGGAGGCGGAAGTGTTCAGCCTGTACAAGGACGTCTCGGCGGCATCCTCGGTACCCATCGTCGTCTACGACAACCCAGGCACTACCGGGTTCACATTCTCCGATGCCCTGTATTCGCGCATTGCCGATATCCCGGCGATTGCCTCCATCAAAATCCCGCCTCCCCCGCCGGGGCGGGCTTCTGCACGCCTGAGGGAGTTGCGCTCGCTGCTGCCGGAACGCATAACGGTAGGCATCAGCGGCGACTGGGCCGCGGCTGAAGCGCTGCTTGCGGGCTGTGACGCGTGGTATTCGGTGATCGCCGGCGTCCTTCCCGAAACGGCCAAGGTGATGGCGGATCATGCGTTGGCCGGCCGCAGCGACCGGGCCGTGGAAGCGTCGGCGAATCTCGAGCCCCTCTGGTCGCTCTTCCGGACGTACGGCAGCCTGCGCGTTACGGCAGCAATTGCAGAGCAGCTGGTGCTGATTCCGTCACCCAGCCTGCCGTTGCCGCTTCACGGCCTGGACAGTGAAGGAAGCCTGAAAGTTGCGGACGCCATTCGCCAGTGCGGTCTTCAGGCATGACCAAAGCGTTTCTGCCCGGCTCCGGCATCTTTGGCGCGCAGGCGCGGGGGCGGAAAGCCTTTGCCCCAACGGTTCACTGCGTGCCTGGAGGAAGGCCGGGGAGGAACTATTCATGAAGGCGATCCTGGATGAGACGGCAGGCCGGATGAGTCTTTCAAGCCGCAGGGTGACTACCGGCCGCGCGCCCGGTCGAGGCACCGATGTGCGCGGGGCGCTCGCCCGCTATGTCGTGGCGGCCACCCTGGCCCGCAGCGCGGACGGGGGCGCGGTGGTTGCCATCATTCTGCTGGTGGCGACGAGCGGGTCGCCTGGATGGCTGGCGGGCCTTCTGGGCGCCTGCATTAACGCTCCCCACCTCTTTGGCCCCTTCGTCGCCCGGCGCCTTGATACTGCCCGCGACGGCCGTTCCGTGATTGCCCTGGCCTGCATGGCCCACGGGGCAACGCTCGCGGCGGCTGTACTGCTGTATCCGGTCTCCGGGCCCGTCATCACGGGAGTACTGCTGGTCGCTTCCGGACTGGTTGGTCCGCTGCTGACCGGAGGCATCAGCAGCCGGCTGCCGGCCCTTGCGGGACCGGGAAGATCCAGCCAGCGCCGCGCCCAAGGCTGGGACGTGGCCACCTATGGCATTGGCGGCACGATCGGGCCCTCCCTTGTCGCCGCCGTCTCGGCGTGGTCAGGTCCGGCGGTGGCGGCGCTGATCCTGGCCGCTGCCACGTTCGTCGCCGCGGCGGTGATCAGGCTCCTGCCATATTCCCCGCCTGCTGCCGCGGCTTCGGAGGTGCCTCAGCCGGGACGGACCCTGGCGATGATGTTCTCGTCGGGTCCTTTGCGGCGAACCCTCTACATGACGGTTGTTGTCGCCCTGTCGGTTGCCGTGCTGCCCGTCACGGCCGTGGCCTCCACCGGCGACTTCGCCGTGGCACCTGCTGCAGCAGGCGTCCTGGCCGCGGCCTACGGCCTGGGCGGCCTGGCCGGTTCGGCAGGGGTGATGGTCCGGCCGATGCAGGCCGACGCCGACCGACTAATGACATGGCTCGCGGCCGGGGTCGGCGTAGCCCTGGCCGGGGCGGCATTCGCCGGCAGCTTCCCTGTCGCGGTGGCGGCCTACTCCTTGGCCGGGATCGCGAACTCGTACTTCTTCGCCGCAACCCTGGCCGCCCGCAGCGAATATGCGCCGCCGGAGGCACGCGGCCAGGTGTTCGTGTGGGTCGGAGCCCTGAAGATCACTGCGGGTTCGGCAGGAACTGCTGCGGCCGGTGCTGTCGTTTCGCAGGCCACCCAGCTGCCGCTGTACCTGGCAGTGTCCGTCGTGACGGCCGCCGTGGCTGCCTCGGTCTTGGACCGCCGGGCCGGCGCAGTCGCGATCTAAGGTCCAGCGGCGACCCGATGCTTGCCGGGGATGTTTAGGGCACACTGGTGGCGTGAGCGGAATCCCGTGGGTGCTGCACGTCGATCTCGACCAGTTCATCGCTGCGGTCGAAGTGCTCCGGCGGCCGGAGCTTGCGGGCAAGCCGATCATCGTCGGCGGTCGGGGCGACCCCACGGAACGGGCTGTGGTCTCGACCGCATCCTACGAAGCCAGGGCGTTCGGCGTGGGTTCCGGAATGCCCTTGCGCACGGCTGCCCGGAAAGTGCCCGACGCCGTCATCCTCCCCGTCGATCACGAGGCGTACCTCGCGGCGTCAGAAGCGGTGATGAATACGCTGCGAGCGCAGCCAGGCGCCACCGTGCAGGTGCTGGGCTGGGATGAAGCCTTTGTCGGCGTCGAGACAGAGAATCCCGAAGCCTACGCCCGGCAGGTGCAGGCCGCCGTACTGGAGCGAACGCAGCTGCATTGCAGCGTGGGCATCAGCGACACTCTGGTCCGCGCCAAGGTCGCCACCGGCTTCGGCAAGCCGGCCGGCGTCTTTCGTCTCACCGCCGGGAACTGGCTTGACGTCATGGGCGGCCGGCCCACCAAGGACCTGTGGGGCGTCGGCACCAAGGTGTCGGGACGGCTTGCCAAGCTCGGCATCAACACCGTTGCCGAGCTCGCCGCGTCCGACCCCCAAGACCTGGTCCCGGAGTTCGGCCCCAGGATGGGGCCCTGGTACGCCGAACTCGGACGCGGGGACGGCGCCAGCGTTGTGGACGACACCCCGTGGGTTGCCCGCGGGCATAGCCGGGAGACCACCTTCCAGCGGGACCTGACCGAGCCCGCCCAGGTCGACGACGCCGTTAGGGAGCTGACAGCGCGAGTCCTTGAGGACGTCGTGGCCGAGGGACGGCCCGTCGTCGGGCTGACCCTGAAGGTTCGATATGCTCCGTTCTTCACCAAGACCCACGCGAGGAAGATTCCCGAGACATTCGACCGGGACGACATCCTCGCGCGGGCCTTGGACCTCGCAGCAGGAATCGAAGAAGGCCGTCCCATCCGGCTCTTGGGCCTGCGGGCCGAGATGGCGATGCCCGACGACGCCCGAAAGGGACATACGCCGACGCGCGGCGGCTGGTGACGGTCCACGTCAGGCCTGCACGCGTTGACCCTGTTCCCGGCGTGCTGCCACACTTGTGTGTGCAGGGCAGTTTGGTTCAAAGGAGACCCTCATGTCACCCATGATCCGCAAGAGTCTGAACGAGCCCGAAGAAACCCGGCCTTTTGAGGACGGTAAGGGGAAGCTGGATCTAATCAATCTCGAGTCAGGCGCCGTCGGGCGGGCGGTTTTCGAACCCGGTTGGCAGTGGTCCAAGCACGTCAAACCCATCGCCGGGACGGACAGCTGTCAGGTGGCCCACACTGGCTATGTGTTGTCCGGACGAATCAAGATCGTCATGGACGACGGCGAGGAAAACGAGTTCGCCGTCGGCGACCTGATGTCGGTTCCTCCAGGACACGATGCATGGGTCGTAGGCGATGAGCCATGCGTGGTCCTTGACTGGCACGGATACAGTGACTACGCCAAGCGACGGGACTAAGAGCGTCACGCCATTTTAATTCTATGCGCACGGGCGCGCAGGATCATCTGCTCACGTCCGCGTCCGGCGGCCAGCCCGTGCCCTGTTGCACCGCCCCTGAACTTAGGCTCCTCCTCCCCGGAGTCCAGAGAGGAGGACGTGTTACTTCTCGGCGGCCTCGTCGAGTAATTCGCACACATCGTGAACGTGCCGAGTGGTGTTCATCACGATATCCACCGAAATTGGCTCCATCACCTCCGGATCCTCAGAGAGTTGAATATGGAAGGCCAGCCACCCCCGCTCGAAGTACAAGAACTCGGGTAGGCCTTCTTCTTCCAGCGCCGCGGCATCAGCGGGGCTTATGGGGTAAATGATCGAGGCACCCTTGAGCGAGTCGACGATTGTTAACTGATCGGCCGAGAAGTATTGGAAGCCCGGTCCGGAGATGTCTAGTTCGTCGATGAAGGCACCGTCCGAGGCGCGCGTCAGGTCCACGGTGGCATCGCCCCGGAACTTCACCAGTGTTGACCCGTTCTGCCTGACCCGGGCTTTGTAGTGGACTTCCCGAACGTCTCCGGATTCCAGGGTGACGGTCGTGCCGCACGCCTCGATCTCTATTGGAGCGTAGTAATCGTCGGGGACCGGTAGATAGTGCCCCCCGGTGTCCTCGGGCGGCCAAGGGGTGGGGGCTTCCTCCTCAGGCGTCGCGACGGCCGGCGCGGTCCCTGCGACGAGGGCAAGAGCAATGAAAATGGGCAGGCGCAGTGTTTTCTTCGTGATCATGATGGGGCTCCTGGGCGGGCAGGAGGCTTCTCGCTCATCCTGCAGGGATATGCGTTGGATGCCGTAGTGGCGACAGGTCCGTTGAGAGAACCACGGTCCCTGCGTTCCTCCCCCAGCCAGGCGCACAGTGCGGTCAACCTACGCCTGCGGTTCTGCGATTGTCAACGAGTTCTGACGCAGTCCCACTACCCTCTCTAATCAAGGGTGCATAAAACCGTTCGAAAAGAAGTGCACCGTTTCTCCCAGCCGCGAATGGGATATCGGGAGACAGGCGAAAACGTCACATCCACAGGTGGGTATTAGGGGCGGAAGCGATGTCAAAGCCCGGATTAAGGTTATTTCCCGCACCGGATTCTTCCAGTGATTGCCAACACGAGCAGAGGTAGCCCTTTTGATTGAGGAATAGTTCACCAGGGACTGTATAGTCAGTCCATGCTGACTGTTGCTTCCAAGCTGGATGTCATGAACCGCCTAGGGCGGGCCATGGCCGATCCGAGCCGAGCCTCCATCCTCATGACCCTGCTCACGGGGCCAAGCTACCCTGCTGACCTCGCGCGCAGCCTGAACTTGACGCGTTCGAATGTTTCCAATCACCTGACGTGCCTTCGTGATTGCGGCATCGTCATGGCCGAACCTGAAGGTCGGCAAACCCGGTACGAGATCGCCGACCCCCACCTGGCGAACGCCCTACAGGCCCTCGTGGAAGTGACACTGATGGTGGACGAAAACAAACCCTGCGCCGACCCGGCATGCCCGTTGCCCGGATGCTGCGAGGGGTCCCGATGACAGCACCAACAGCGCTTTCTGCCGAGCGGCGTTTTGTGCTGCACCGCCGCGTGCGACTCATTGTCGCTTCCACCATCACGTACAACGTGATCGAGGCCATTGTCGCGATCTGGGCCGGCTCCATGGCTTCGTCTGCGGCGCTCATCGGCTTTGGCCTCGATTCGATCATCGAGGTTCTCTCCGCGGCAGCCGTCGCCTGGCAGTTCACACGCAAAGACCCAGAACGTTGGGAGAAAGTGACTGTCCGCGCAATCGGCATTGCCTTTTTTGCCCTGGCGGCCTACGTCACGATAGACGCAGTATTGGCTCTTTCGGGCATTGAAAAGGTCGAGCACAGCCCCCTTGGCATCGGCATCGCTTCTTTGAGTCTCATCGTGATGCCCGTGCTCGCGTGGTTCGAGTTCCGGACCGGGCGTGAATTGAACTCAAAGAGCGTTAAGGCAGATGCCAAACAACTGTTGCTCTGCATCTACTTGTCCGGGACTGTACTGATTGGTCTGATTCTGAACAGCTTGTTCGGGTGGACCTGGGCAGATTCGATCGCGGCTCTGGTGGTTGCCGCCCTTGCCGTCCGCGAAGGCATCGAGGCCTGGAGGGGTGACGTCGAGTCGCCCTTCGAGGTCCTCGAAGAACTCCGTGACGACGACCCAAAAGACCGTGAGTAATTGGTGATGAGGGACCGGAGCGTGAAGGGCATCTGCGGGATGAGCGCGGATGCAGTTCGCTACGACGAGCAGTCGTTCCTGTGGCGCTCACAGGTCGGTCAGGATGCCTGCGACTTTGTCCAGGGCGCCGGGGGCCAGGGAGTAATATGCCCAGGTGCCCCGCTTTTCGCGGTGCAGCAGGCCGGCATCCACCAGGATTTTTAAGTGGTGCGAGACGGTGGGCTGGCCGAGGTCCAGGGGTTCGGTGAGGTCGCAAACGCACGACTCGCCGGAGGCTTCGGCTTTAACGATGGAGAGCAGGCGCAGTCGGTTCGGGTCGGACAGGGCCTTGAAAATGACGGCCATTTCCTTCGCCGCTTCGGCGCCCAAAACCGTCCCCGCTGGGCGGCAGCAGGTTTCTTTCGCGGCCGGTTCGAGGATGGGCAGCGCATTCATGAACACCATTATGCCCGTACATTGACCGCTATCAATGTACGGGACCGGCGGGCGCGTACGTCATTGCCTGACAGTCAGGATCCGTCCTTGTGCGAAGGGTGCGGGACAACAACGTCGTCGGCCATGCGCGATGCCGCCGGGAAGAGAAGCATGAGGAGGCCGACGCCCGCTGCCGCACCGATCACCTGCGCCAGCACGAAACCTGGGACGGAGCTCGGGGCGATGCCGGCAAACGTGTCGCTGAAGATGCGGCCGACCGTTACGGCGGGGTTGGCGAAAGACGTCGAGGACGTGAACCAGTACGCCGCACCAATGTACGCGCCCACAGCGGGAGCCGCGAGGATACCCCTTCGAGTGGCAGCCAGGGAGAAGATCAGCAGAATGAGCCCGGCCGTCGCAACCATCTCGCCCAGCAGGGTTCCCGCAGTTGCCCGGTCCTTGGTCGAGATGCTCGTACCCACCTCAAACATGGCGTTGGCGAGTACGCTGCCGCCGATCCCGCCGACCATCTGCGCCACCAGGTACGTGCCCAACTCCGGTAGGGTCAAGCCGGTGCGGCTGCGCCTGCCCAAGAGCCAGTCCGCGAGCGAAACCATGGGATTGAAGTGAGCACCGCTGACCGGTCCAAACATGAGGATCAGCACCGTGAGGCCCAACACCGTGGCGGTGCTGTTCTGCAGCAGCTGCAGGCCCACATCGTTCGGGGACAGTTGCTGAGCGGCAATGCCCGAGCCCACGACGATGCAAACAAGCAGGGCCGTCCCGAGCAGTTCGGCGACAGCGCGGCGCCACAAGGGCGGCTGGTGTGAAGTCATGGGATCCAGCTTGACCGAAGATATTAACTCAGTCAAAATTGAATCAATGACTATTGAGCTAAGGGACTTTCAGGCGCGGGTAGCAAAGCACGCCGCCCTTTCAGACCCTGCCCGCTTGCGGATCGTCGACCTCCTGACGCTCGGAGACTACTCACCGACGGAGCTTCAGGCGGAGCTCGGCATCCCCTCCAACCTGCTGTCCCATCACCTGCGCACCTTGGAAGCTGCCGGCCTCGCGACCCGCCGCCGCTCGGAGGCGGATAAGCGGCGCAGCTACATCAGACTCACCTCCGGGGCGCTGGAGGGGCTGTCGCCCGGGCGTGAACACGGCGTGCGCCGCGTCCTCTTCGTCTGCACGCGCAACAGCGCACGGTCTCAGCTGGCGACTGCCCTATGGCGGCGCGTGAGTAAAATTCCGGCGACGTCGGCGGGCACGCATCCGGCAGACCGCGTCGCCCAGGGGGCCATCGACATCGCGCAACGTCACGGCGTCAACCTCGGGAACGCAAGTCCGCGCCAACTGGCTGACGTTGCAACCAGCGACGACTTTATCGTTACCGTGTGCGACAACGCGCACGAGGAACTGCCGAGCCTGAAAGGAATCCACTGGTCCGTTCCGGACCCCCTCCGATCGAACACCAACGACGCTTTCGAACACGCCTTCCTCGACATCTCCACCCGCATCAGCGATCTCGCGCCACGCCTGCGCGCCGCCTGACCGGCCGGACAGAACTAGCGCAGCGCAAATATTGACAAGCATCAATATAGGGCCGGATACTGCAAACATCGACAGGCATCAATACGGAGTCGGTGCAGCGATGGAGCGGGCCGCCCACCCACGCAAACCCACCACCGTTCGAACCACAGGAGAAACGTGTGAGCACCGATACCACTAAAAAGCCTTCCGTCCTCTTCGTCTGCGTCCACAACGCGGGGCGTTCGCAGATGGCGGCGGCCTTCCTGACCACGTTTTCCGAAGGCGCCATCGAAGTCCGCTCGGCCGGCTCCCAGCCTGCTGACAAGGTCAACCCGGCCGCGGTGGAGGCCATGGCCGAACTCGGCATCGACATGTCCGCGGAGATCCCGAAGGTCCTCACCACCGAGGCCGTCAAGGAGTCCGACGTCGTGATCACCATGGGCTGCGGCGACGAGTGCCCCTACTTTCCCGGCAAGCGCTACGAGGACTGGGTCCTGGAGGACCCGGCCGGGCGGGGCGTGGACGCTGTCCGCCCCATCCGCGACGAGATCAAGACCCGCATCGAGGGATTGATCGAATCCCTGATCCCGGCAGCCAGCTAGACCAACCCGAATCAAAGCACCAGGAGAGACTTTCGTGAGCAACGATGTCCACACCGAACAGCTGATCATCATCGGGTCCGGCCCCGCCGGCTACACAGCCGCGATCTACGCCGCCCGCGCGGGACTGAACCCCTTGGTCGTGGCAGGGTCCGTCACTGCCGGCGGAGCGTTGATGAACACCACGGAGGTAGAAAACTTTCCCGGCTTCCCGGGCGGCATCCAGGGACCCGAGCTCATGGAAGGGCTGCAGAAACAGGCTGAGAAGTTCGGCGCGCGCATAGTCTTCGACGACGTCACTGAGGTCGTTCTGAAGGGTCACCTCAAGCGGGTGACTACCGGAGCCGGTCAGACCCACGAGTCGCCTGCCGTCATCCTGGCCACCGGATCCGCCTACAAGGAACTGGGCCTGCCGGAAGAAAAGAAGTTCTCCGGACACGGCCTGTCCTGGTGCGCCACGTGCGACGGGTTCTTCTTCCGCGAACAGGACATCATTGTGGTCGGCGGCGGCGACTCCGCCATGGAAGAAGCCCTCTTCCTCACGCGCTTCGGCAAGTCCGTCACCGTCGTCGTGCGCCGCGACGCTCTCCGGGCATCGAAGATCATGGCCCAGCGCGCGAAGGACAACGAAAAGATTCGCTTCGAGTACAACAGTTCCGTCACCGCGATCCACGGCAACGGCAAGGTCACCGGCGTGACCCTGACAGACACCGTTACCGGAGCGACCCGAGAAGTGGGTGCGACCGGGATCTTCGTGGCCATCGGGCACCTGCCCCGCACCGACCTGGTCAAGGGGCAGATCGACCTCGACGACGAGGGCTACATCAAGGTCGACGCCCCTACCACCTGCACTAACCTCCCGGGCGTCTTCGCCTGTGGTGACGCCGTGGACCACCGGTACCGGCAGGCCATCACAGCCGCCGGGACCGGCTGCTCGGCCGCCCTGGACGCCGAACGCTACCTCGCGGCGTTGGAAGATTCCGACAGCATTGCCACCGCACTCGTCGAGGAGGGCTCCCATGGCTGAGAATGTCGCCGCCGAGACCGAGACCCTGCAGCTTCCCGTCGCCGTCGTCGGTGCCGGTCCGGTCGGGCTGGCAGCAGCCGCCCACCTGCTCCAACGAGGGCTAATGCCGGTCATCTTCGAAGCAGGTGACAGACCCGCCGCGGCAGTCGACGTGTGGGGACACATCCGGCTTTTCTCACCGTGGCGGTACAACATCGACGCCGCCGCACGCCAGCTGCTCGCCGGAACGGGTTGGCAGGAACCGGACCCGGAGGCGCTGCCTACCGGCGCAGAACTCATCAGGGACTACCTCAACCCCCTGGCATCGGTCCCCGCGATCACCGGTGCCCTGCGGACCTCCTGCCGCGTCACCGCCATTAGTCGTGAAGGCATGGACAAGACCTACTCCCGCGGCCGGGAGACCGCCCCGTTCCTGGTTCGGGTCGAAGACGCCGAAGGCACGACCACCGATCATCGTGTCCGCGGCGTCATCGATGCTTCCGGCACCTGGAACACCCCGAACCCGCTGGGGCAGGCCGGACTACCAGCCGACGGGGAGGATGAAGCCCGCGCGGCGGGCTTCTTCACCAACCCGCTGCCCGATGTCACCGGACGCGACCGGGCACGCTTCGCCGCCAAGCACGTCCTGGTCGTTGGTGCCGGACACTCGGCCGCCAATACCCTGCTGTCGCTGGGAGAGCTGGCCGCCCAGCAACCCGGAACCCGGATCAGCTGGGCCATCCGCCGCAATTCGGCCGCCTCGTTGTACGGGGGCGGCGACCTCGACGGCCTGCCCGCCCGCGGAGCACTCGGTTCCCGCCTGCGCGCCCTGGTCGAAGAAGGAGCCATCGAGCTGCACACCTCGTTCACGATCACCGGCTTCAAGAGCGCCGACACTTTGGCCGTCCTCGGAACCACCCCTGACGGACCGGCACAGCTGGACGTGGACCTGCTGGTGCCGGCCACCGGATTCCGCCCGGACCTGGACATGCTGCGCGAAGTCCGCCTGGATTTGGACCCTGCGGTGGAAGCACCGCGGGAGCTCGGCCCGCTCATCGATCCCGAATTCCACAGCTGCGGCACCGTCGAACCCCACGGCGCCAAACTCCTGTCCCACCCAGAGAAAGACTTCTACATCGCCGGCATGAAGTCCTACGGCCGCGCGCCGACCTTCCTGATGGCCACCGGGTACGAACAGGTCCGCTCCATCGCGGCTGCCCTCGCAGGCGATCAGGAGGCATCCGACAACGTCGAACTCGTCCTACCGGAAACCGGCGTCTGCTCCACCGACCTCGGCGGCAGCTGCGGCACAACGGCAGCGGCCACCCGGCCTGACGATGCCTGCTGCGCAGCTCCGGAACCGGCGTTCCTTGGCATTCCCACCGGGCTGGCACATGGGCGCTCCGCACGGCAGGAGAACTAAAAGAGCTGAGAAGCCCAAACCCGTCAGTTCGAAGAGGCCGCTTTTCGCTTGCAGTCCCTGCTAGGGAATGGCGGTCGGGCAGGGTGTCCTTTCCTCCGTCGGCGGCAAGGAGGTGAGCTGCAAAACCTGAACCTGGGCTAGTCTCCTATCCTTCAAATCCTTGGAGCGGGTGGTGGGCTGGTTATTCCCAGGCCGCCTCATCCAGCATTGCGCACACGTCGTGCACGTGCCGGGTGGTGTTCAGCACGATATCGGAAGCGATTGGCTCCATCACCTCGGGGTCCTCAGAAAATTGACTGTAGAACCCCAGCCACCCCCGTGTGTAGTAAGCGAACTCCGGCAGCCCTTCGTCGGCCATCTTTTCGGCTTCTTCGGGGTTCGCTGCTGCCACGATCGAGTTGGCGCTGAGGAGTTCCACCGTGGTGAGTTCATCGGCTGAGATGTATTGATAAGCCGATCCGGAAATGTCGAGTTCGTCGATGAAGGCGCCATCCGAGGCACGGGTCAGGTCAACGGTGGCATCTCCTTTGAACTTCAGTACCGTTGCCCCGTTCTGCTTCACCCGGGACTTGTAATGAACTTCCCGGACATCTCCGGATTCCATGGTGACGGTGGTGCCGCAGGCCTTGATCTCAATCGGGTCGTAATATTCTTCCGGAACTGGCAGGTAATGGCCGCCGGTGTCCGGGGGAGGCCAGGGGGCGGGGGCTTCCTCCTCGGGCGTCGCAGCGGCGGGAGCGGCCCCCACAGCGAGGAAGATCGTAAAGAAAATGGGCAGGCGCAGTGCTTTTTTGCGGTTCATGATGGGGTCTCCTGGGCAGCAGGAGGGCTTGTCGCTCATCCTGCACGAATATCCGTTGGATGCCGTAGTGGCGACAGGTCCGTTGAGAGAATCACGGTCCCTGCGTTCCTCCCCCAGCCAGGCGCACAGTGCGCCCAACCTACGTCTGCAGTTTTCCGACTGTCAAACGTTTTTAGCCAGTTCCTTTACCCTCTTGAATTGAGGGTGTATTGCTACGGGTTTCAGATGAAATGCACCGTTTCTCCCAACTGCGAATGGGATATCAGGAGGCAGGCGAGAACGTCACACCCAGAGGTAGTGATTAGGGGGCGGAAGCAACGTCGATGGTCAGATTAAGGTTATTTCCGGCACCAGAACCAGTGGCCGCCGCGTCGCCAATCGTTGTCGGACCCGGACGCGACTCACCGCTGCCCTCGTCTTTAGCAGGATGATCAAGTGTGCCAAGAGAGCCAGAGTAAACCAGCTTATAATGTCAAAAAGCAGTGTCTGGTATAAACGGAGCGCTGCGCCCTAAGTTGGGACCATCGGTTCGAAACTGACGTGCCGCCGCTGCGGTCGAGAGCAGGTGATTGTGAGCGGGCGCGAAGACTTCGAAGCATTGCTGGAATTGTTGTCAGCGGTGCGCAATGCGGTCCTGCGGTACCCCATGTCGGCCGTCGTGGACAGGACCGACCACGAAGGAAACATTGTTAGCACGAGAGTCCGCATCAGCGATGGCGATCGCAGCTGGAGCGTTGAAGGCGATGACGGCAGCATCACGTGCAATCCCTCCGACGGCTGCGTCATAAGGACCGGCAACAGAGTTGAAACGATCGGATTCCAACGACCGGACTGGCTTCCTGATGAAATCCAGCTCTTCTATCCCCTCAGCATGCGCATCTGGGGCGGGCACCAAGACAACCAGCGCATCACGGGCATGGAACGGCAAGGAGATGGCATTCATCTCTCGATGGTTTACATCGATGATGCGGACTACACGGCGGAAGCAACGTTTAATCCGCAGCTTAGTGTGATTACAGATTTCCGCACTGCGACCGACCGACTCTCGCTCCGTGACCTGCAAACCGACATACGAGTCGAAGGCTGACCAAAACCGAGACGGGACGCCGCGTGTCCGGAGGGTTGCATGATGGGTGGCGGGCGGACTCAAGCACAACGCAGCGGGTTAGCCAGGCCGCACTTCAGTGACCCTGTCCCCGGGAGGGCGTGCCGTGTCGACCGATGTCCCTGCCGAGATCTGCCGCTTGATCTGCTCGAGCTCATCTTTGAGCAGGTCAACGGTGACACGATACTGTTCGAACTGCGCCGTCCGGCGCCTGGCCACGGAGTAACTGATGCCGGCGGCGAGGATGCCCAGCGGGAACGCCACCAGCAGGGCCCAGCCGGACGCGGCAAGGAACTCCAGTGCTACGGGAAGTGCCTGCCTGAAGTCCAGAAACTCGTTCACGCCACCGACGACTCCATTAAGAGCGGTGTCCAGCGGACCCAGAAACTGCCCCACGACAGGGGTCCCGGAAAACGACGGAGCGCTCAGCGGCGGTTCTCCCCCGGCGGACCAGCGTGGATCACCGAAATGGTTCAAGACGTAGATCCCGGCACCCGCGTTGAGTGCCGCGAAGAGGAGGACGGAACCAAGCGCAGTCCAATGAAGCCTGCGTGGACGCCAGGCGCCGGCCACTAGCGCAAAGACGGCCGCCGCACACCAAGAAAAGACGCGGAGTTCGTCGCGGCTCATCCCGCCCAAGAGATCCAAGGAATTTTCCGCCCCTCGATGGTTGTTCCGGTCACAAGCGAGCCTGTCCCAGTTACTTCCGGCCATTCCCGAAGGCAGTGCCCGCTAAAGGAAGGACCTACCTGAGCGTTGCTCAGGTAGGTCGTTCATTTTACCCGGAGGCGGCCATCTTGCTGGGACGGCCGGGAATACCTAAGGAAGAAAGAGAGTGTGAGGTCGGAGGCTAGTTGGCGGTTAGCGCCAGACGTGAATCACCGTGTTTCCGCGGTTTCATGAGACTACTGACCATGTCGGCTGACTGACCTACTTGGCGAAACTGATAGGCAATGCGATGTATCACCCTGTTCATGGCTGAAAGGTACACATCTTCGTGGCCACGTCAGCCGAAAGTTTGGCTTGAACCGAAACTGAGCAATGCCTAATGCGGCGAACCAGCTCAGGTCATCCAACCCCGGGTTGAACGGCACGGCCAGGCTCTACACCGGCACCATACGCTCGTTACTACTGCCCATTGCAGAGAACGATGTCGCCTGAAAACTGCCCAGCTCAGGACCCGCCCGGCTTCCCGAGGTACTCGGCAAGGGCATCGAGGATCGACACCTGCCCCTTCGCCAGTTTGCTGCGCGCCTCGGACTCTCGGAACCATCTGGCATCGTCGATTTCGGGATACTCCCGCACAACACCGGAACCCTTCGGCCATTCCAGCGGGAACGTGTTGCTGGTGATGTGCTCTGGCTGGAAATCCGATTCGGCGGCAAAGGCGGTGATGACCTTCCCCGAAGGCTGGCGGAAAGCGCCCAGCTCAAGGTAGTCGGCCTGAGGCGCCGGCGTCCCGATTTCTTCGGCGAACTCCCGCAGCGCGGCCACCAGTGGGTCCTCCGCGTCGAGGTATATTCCCTTTGGAATTGTCCAGGCGCGGGTGTCCATGCCGGTCCAGTGAGGGCCACCATTATGGGCGATCCAGACCTCCAAGTGCCCTTCCAGGCTCCGCCGGTACAGCAGGATGCCTGCGCTGCGAACTGTCATACGCCCTCCACATCCCTAGGCTATAGAGATTGCCGGTTCTTGTCCTGCGGTGGCGAAAGGGCCGTCGACCGGATCGGGGATCCGGTCGACGACAAAAGTGCTGTTTGGAGGCGGTGGCGCCGGCGACTGTGAGATCCCGACCTATCTGAGCAAATGCTCAAGTAGAAAATACCCGTATTCACAAGGCTTCGGGCACTACTTCACTGCATCCCTGTGTCTAGCTATCTGAGCATTTCTTGCTGTGAGAGCGGAAATTCGCTCAGGCGCTCTCGCGGGCGGACACCGCTGATGCTCTTTGTGTAGTCATGAGCTTCTGTGTGAGGCGACAGCCGGAAGCGACCGGGGTGCATAGACAGGGCATGAAGCACAGCACCCCCGAGACCGGGATCCACCGCATCGGGCTGGTGGGCTGCGCGGCCACCAAAACTGGACCGCCCTGCGCCGGCCCGTGAACTGTACACCTCGCAGCTGTTCCGCAAGGTCTCGGCCTACGCCGCGGCCACCTGCGACCGCTGGTACATCCTCAGCGCCAAGCACGGCCTGGTGCACCCTTACACCGTGTTGGAGCCGTACGACGTGCAGCTCGGCAAGGGCAACCCCACTGGTTACCTGGTCCGCTGGAGCCGCAGGGTGACCGATCAACTGGCCGCCGAGCTGACCAGAGTGATCGACCCTGTGCTGGTCGCCCTGGCTGGCAAGTTCTATCGCACGTTCCTGCACGACTGCCCATGTCCGCATGAGATCCCGATGGAAGGGCTGGGGCTGGGCCGGCAGCTGGGTTTCCTCACCGACCGCTGGCACGCCAGCAGGTGACAGCCGGAACAGGCCGGCCTGCATAGTGACCATGAGGATCATGATCGCCGGCGACTGGCACGGCAGCAGCAGCTGGGCCTGCAAGGCCATCGCCACGGCGAAACGGAACGGCATCGACACGGTCGTCCACGTCGGCGACTTGAAAGGGCTGTGGCCGGACCCGGCCGACCGCACCCACGGATTCACCGATGAACTGGAACTGAGCCTCGACATGGACGGGGTCACCCTGATCTTCGTTGACGGCAACCACGACGTGCACCCCGACCTGCGGGCACTGCCGCTGAACGCGGACGGCTTCGGTGTCATCACTGACCGGCTGCTGTACGCACCCCGCGGTCACCGGTGGGAGCTGGGTGGCCGGCAGTGGGGAGCACTTGGCGGCGCGTTTTCGGTCGATAGGCCGTGGGGCGTGAAAAACCTGACCTGGTGGGAGGAAGAGAACATCGAGCAAGCGGATGTCGACCGCCTCGGCACGGCTCCGCTGGACGTGCTCATCACCCATGAGGCACCGGCCGGCATTGATGTCGTCTCGACCATGAAGATCCCGGAGCTCATGGAGCTTGAGTCCTACCGGAACCGGCTGCTCGTCAAGGATGCGGTGCACAACACCGGCCCGTCGCTGGTGTTCTCCGGGCACTGGCATCAGCGCCGCACCGCGCTGCTGCCGAACACGGACACCCGGGTGCACATCCTGGACAAGGAGTTCACCCGCGGCAACGCCGTCGTGCTGGACACCGAGACGATGGCCGTGGAGGAGCTCCAGATCCCCGGCCGCTCCCGCGCCGCCGGCGCCGCCTCACGGAAAGGCTCAAGCGGATCTCCTTCAGCTGCCGGGTCAGCCGAGCTTAGCTTTGGCCAGGGCAGCGCAAATGCTGCGTTTCGTTCGTCGAAGCCTCCGTATTTGCTTGGTCTTTTCAGCGGACACCCAAGATTGCCTTTAGAAACTTCAACAATTGATTTCAGCCTTTACAGGAGTTGTTTTCAGGCTTAGCGTTGCCCACATCATTCACGTGCTGGGGGGTAAACGTGTTAATAGAGTCGCGTTCGCGCAAGAAATCTTTTATCGGTCCATTCTTCCGTTCTTCTCGTTCTTTCGCCTATCGTCACCTGCTGGCGTCGACAGCAACGGTCGTAGCGATAGCCTTGACCGCTGGTTTGGCTGGCCCCGCTCAGGCCGTGCTTCCGGCTGCTCTGCCCGGGGCTTCTTCATCGGCGCAGAACACGATCGGGTTACTGGGAGCCCGCCCAGGCGCCACCCGTTTGCCGGTGCCGGTCTCGGATAAGGTCTCCGCCTCGGTCGATGTCGGGACCGGGAACCTTCTGGTAGCGATCAACGCGATGACGCTGCCGGGGCTCGGCGAGGACGTGCCGATAGGCCTCGCACACAACTCCCGGGCAGGTCTCAACCCCACGACGGAACTGGCACAGTGGCGTACCGTGCTGGGTTCGGCCGGTTCGTTAACGACCGTCCCGGAGGGCGTGCTGTTCACCGCCGGAGACGGGTTCTCGGCCGTCTTCACCCCAGTGTCCGGGTCAACGACCCGCTTCGTGTCGCCGGCAGGGGTGAAGGCTGACCTGCTGAAGACCACCACAGGTTACACGTTGATCTGGCGGCAATCCAGACAAGTGGTTTCTTTCAATGACGCCGGCCAGGCAGTCTCGTTCGCAGACCGCAACAACAACACCACCAAAATCACCTACGCTTCCGGCCGGCCCACGCAGGTTGAGGCCACCAGAGGGACCGCCGGCGCCCGAACAGCGCACCTGAAATACGGGTCGGAGAGCGTGCTCACCGGGATCAGCCAGACCAGCGGAACCCAAACCCGGTCAGTGATATTCACGCCGGACAACTACGTCGGCAACCTTATGGGCTTCACCGACGCATCAGGCAAGGAAACCACGTTCGAATACACTAACCAGCGCCTGACAGCCATCGTGTCGCCAGCCGGAAACCGTACCCGATTCAGCTACGACACCAATGGCAGGGTGACTTCAATCAGGCAAGAGAACAGCGGGACAGGCCTGCCCGGGGACTCGCTAACCCGCCTGACCTACCCATCGGCCACCCGGACACTGGTGGCAGGACCCAACACAGACCCGGCGGCGGCAGTCGCGTCGGTCCCCCACACCGCCTACACGCTGAACAGCGGTTTGCGCGTTGCGACAGTGACGGATCCTGAAGGCCGCCAGCGGTCGACGACCTATACAGCCGACTTCGATACCCTCACCAACACTCTGGGTACCGGCGCGCAGTCCGGCACGCTCACGAATACATATGGTGCCAACAACGGCCAATCCCTGACCGCCAGCCAAGCCCCCGGCGGAGCCACCTTCACCGCAGGCTACGGAAATACGGCAGCGAACACCAGGTACCTCGCAACCTCAGCCACCGATGATGCCGGCAACGAGTCCCTCCTTGGCTATAACGGAGCCGGGAACCTGCTCACCTCCACGGACGCGACTGCGGCCACCGCCAAGGTGACATACAACCCGAACGGCACTGTCGCGACAGCCCTGGCACCAGGCAACGGCACCAACACCACCAGCTACCGTTACGACGCCAACCATCAGTTGATCTCGATCATCCCTGTTACCGGTTCATCCCTGCGCTCCAAGTCCCTAACCTGGGACGGGTGGGGCCGGCTGAAAACCGTTACCGACGGCAACGGCAAAACCACCACCTACAATTACGACCCGGCCGACCGACTCACAGGCATCTCGTACTCCGACGCCACCGCTCCGGTTTCGTACACCTATAACGGCGGCGGGCAGATCACCTACGGCTACGACAAGGCCTCAAACCTCGTCTCGGTGAGTGATACGCGAGGCACCACCAACTACACCTTCGATGATTCCGGGGTGGCGACCTCGATGAGCTACGGTCCAGCCGGTGACCGTACCCTGGTCAACTTCGCTACCGACGACAAAGGCCGCCGCACTGACACCTGGCTCGACACAAACACGGGCAACACAGCCTTCAAAGCCCATACCCATACCGGCTACGACACCAGCGGACGTGTCGTCAAGGTGTTTGCAGAACAATGGAACGAGTACGGCATCTCCCCGGTCCTGGACTTGGACTACTGCTACATCGCAGGCCCAGCCGGCAGCACCTGCGGCGCGTCAAAGATGAATGACCGGGCCAAAATCCAGTGGTTGAAGGACAACCTGGCCGGCACCACCACGGCCTACACCTACGACCCGGCCGGGCGTCTGGCCAAGGCGGTGACAACCGGCGGCAGCGCCCCAATCACCTACTCCTACACCTACGACTCAAGGGGCAACCGACTAACCGCTGCCACCACTAAAACGGGCGGCACCACTACTGACACCACCACCTACAACCCGGCGAACCAGATCACCAGCAACGGCTATTCCTTACCCGGGGCCGGGAACCTCACCGCTGACCCTGACGGGGCCTACACCTACAACGCGGCCGGGCAAATGAACACCGCAACGGGACTGCCCCCGGTTTTGTTGACTCCTTGACCTAGCGAGCTGGTGCTCGTGGAAGGATGTTGACCATGCCCACGGCTTATGGGGCGGAGTTCCGC
>NZ_JBNHGL010000036.1:0-22779 GCF_059091245.1 Arthrobacter sp. Y3225116 | reverse complement strand
GCCGCGGACCGGCCGGCCGCGGCCGTCCAGCAGGCCGGTCTGCCGGGCGAGGGACTCCCCGTCCCTGACCACGCGCACCACGTAGCGGTTCCCGCGGCGCAGCGCACCGCCGGAGACCACGATGATGTCGCCGCTGTGGCCGTACACTTCCGAGATGGCGGTGCGCAGCCGCCGGGCGGTCGCAGCCAGATCAACTTCGGCCTCGATGACGATGCGGCCGGAAATGATGTGGAGTCCGCCGGCGAAACGGAGCGTCGACGAGACCTCAGCCTTCCGGACCTGGGACTTCTTGATGTCAAGGCGAGCGAGCTCTTCCTTGACTGCTGCGGTCAGCGCCATGCACCTTGTCCTTACTTAATCCTTGTGGCCTTCGAAAATGTCGTGGTAGGCACTCGCCAGTCTCAACGGATCGTGTACGGGGCGTCCGCCTGAACTTCCTACTCTACCGAAGACCACGCGTGCACCCAGCGCGGCCGCGGCATCCTCGAAACGCCCCTTGTCGTCAATCACGGCCGGATCGGCCAAGACCACGTCGAAACGCATCCCGGGGGCGCAGCGCCTCACCGCGGCCAGGTGGTCCGAGGCCGTCATCCCGGACGTTTCCTTGGTGTCCACCGACAGGTTCATGGTCAGGCAGCGGCGCGCCGGGGTGTCGCAGAGCGCCTCGCGCATCTCCCTCAGCATCAGGTGCGGCAACACCGAGGTGTACCAGGAGCCGGGCCCAAGGATCACCCAGTCGGCATATTCGACGGCGTTCAGCGCCTCGACGCAGGCCGGGGCGTCGTCGGGCAGCAGGCGCACGTCGTGGACGTGGCTGTTGCGCCCGGCCGCCGCCAGCCGGGACTGGCCGGAGATCAGCGCGGTGCGCAGCCGCCCGTCCTCGCCCTCCACCAGCACGTCGCCCTCGATGGTCAGCGGCACGGTGGCCATCGGCAGCACCTCACCACGGGCCCCCAGCAGGGCGCCGGCCCACTTCAGGCCGGCAACGGGGTCGCCGAGCAGCTCCCACAGGGTCACAATCAGCAGGTTTCCGAGGGCATGGTTGTCCAGCGACGGCTCGGCGCCCGGGGACGACTTGAAGCGATGCTGCATCACGTCGCGCCAGGTCCGCCCCCAGTCGGTGTCATCGCACAGCGCTGCGAGGGCCATCCGCAGATCCCCCGGCGGGAGCACGCCGAACTCCTTGCGCAGGCGGCCGGAGGATCCGCCGTCGTCGGCCACCGTAACGATGGCGGTCAGTTCCGTGGTGAGCAGCCGCAGCGCGCCCAGCGAGGCAGAGAGCCCGTGCCCGCCGCCCAAAGCCACCACGGAGGGAGGCGCGCCGCTCTTCCCGGTCCGGCTGCGGGAGGTGCCCGGGGCGGGTACCAGCGGCATCGGTCCGGTCAGGATCGCCACTATTCGCGCCCCAGGTCCCGGTGCTGGACGGTGACTTTGACGCTCGGCAGCTGGGCCAGCCGCTTCCCGATTTCCTCGGCGACCGCCACGGAGCGGTGCTTGCCGCCGGTACACCCGATGGCGATGGTGCCGTAGTGCTTGTTCTCGCGGCGGTAGCCCTCCAGCACCGGCTCCAGCGCGTCCACATAGCGGTTGACGAACTCATCGGCACCGGAGTCCACCAGCACGTAGTCGCGGACCTTCTCGTCCAGCCCGGTATGCGGGCGCAGCGCGGGGACCCAGTGCGGGTTGGGAATGAAGCGGGCGTCGGCGACGAAGTTGGCGTCCACCGGCAGCCCGTACTTGAAGCCGAAGCTGACCACGTTAATGCGCAGCACGATCGGACCGGATTCGGTGAAGAGTTCCGTGATGGCGGTGGCCAGGGCGTGGACGTTCATCTCGGTGGTATCCACCACCAGGTCGGCCGAGTCCTTGAGGCTGCTCAACAGTTCCCGTTCGGCGGTGATGCCGTCAGATATCCGGCCGTCACCCTGCAGCGGGTGCGGCCGGCGGCCCTGTTCGAAGCGGCGGACCAGGACGTCGCCGGAGGCGTCCAGGAACAGCACCCGGTAGTGGATGCCGCTGGCCGCCAGGGCATGCAGCGCCTCACGGATGTCGCGGAAGAGGCTCTGGCTGCGCACGTCCACGACCACGGCAAGCTTGGGCAGTGACTGGGGCATCCGCGAAACCAGTTCGGCCAGCGTGCCCAGCATCTGCGGCGGCAGGTTGTCCACCACGTACCAGCCGTGGTCTTCGAGGGCATGCGCCGCCGTGGTCCGGCCGGCCCCGGACATGCCGGTGACCACCAGGAGCTCGGATTCCACCGGCTTTTCCGGCGTCAAGTCCTCGTCCACCGTCATCGTCATTCCATCCATCCCGACCCCCACTCCTCGATTCCAGCTCTAGCCTAACTAAGATTCGATGATTTCGCCGGTCGCCATATTTACCGCCGGCGCGGGCTCCTCCGCGGCACCGGCAGCCAGCTGGCGCTTTAAGGAAGTTGCCAGCGCCGGGCCGATGCCCGGCACCTGCTGCAGCTCTTCGGCGCTGGCCGCCTTGAGTTTCTTCGCCGAGCCGAAATGTTTCAGCAGTGCCTTGCGTTTCGCCGGCCCGAGGCCCTGGATGCCGTCCAGCACCGAGACCGTCATCGCCTTGCCGCGCTTCTGCCGGTGGTAGGCAATCGCGAAGCGGTGGGCCTCGTCGCGGATCCGCTGCAGCAGGAACAGGCCCTCGGACGAGCGCGGCAGGATCACGGGGAAATCGTCGTCGGGCAGCCATACTTCCTCCAGCCGCTTCGCCAGGCCGACCACGAACACGTCGGTAATGCCCAGGTCCGACAGCGCGCGGGAAGCGGCGGCCACCTGGGGCGGCCCGCCGTCCACCACCACCAGGTTGGGTGGGTAGGCGAACTTGGTTTTGGGCGCCGGCGTCAGGGTCTCTTCCAGCACGACGGCGGTGTCCGCGCCGTCCCCGGCAGGGGTTTCGCCTGCATCGGCTGCCGCCGGGATGCCCTGGTGGCCCTGTTCCGCCAGGTAGTTCCGGAAGCGCCGGCTGATCACGTCATACATCGCCGAGGTATCGTCCCGGGCGGCCTCGCCGGTGATCGCGAAGCGGCGGTAGTCGGACTTCTTGGGCAGCCCGTCTTCCACCACCACCATGGAGGCCACCACGTTGGTGCCCTGCACGTGGGAGATGTCGTAGCACTCGATCCGCAGCAGCGCCACGGGCAGCTCCAGGGCCTCCTGCAGCTGCTGGAGGCCGGCCGAGCGCGTGGTGATGTCGCCGGCGCGCCGGCTCTTGTGCAGGGCCAGGGCCTGCTCGGCGTTCTCCCTCACGGTGGCCAGCAGGGCGGCCTTGTCGCCTCGTTTCGGCACATGGATCTGCACCCTGCTGCCGCGGAGCGCGCTGAGCCAGGCTTGCAGTTCGGCGGCGTTCTCCGGTTCCTGCGGCAGCATGACCTGGCGCGGGATCCGGTCCGGCCCGTCGGCGTCCCCGTAAACCTGCTGCAACAGGTGTTCGGCCAGGTCGGCGTCGCTCTGGTCCTCGACCTTTTCCACCACCCAGCCGCGCTGGCCGCGGATCCTGCCGCCGCGGACGTGGAACACTTGGACGGCCGCCTCCAGTTCGTCTTGGGCCAGGGCGAACACGTCGGCGTCGGTGTCTTCACTGAGCACCACGGCGTTGCGTTCGAAGACGCGGCGCAGCGCGGCGATGTCGTCCCGGTGACGCGCCGCCGTCTCGTAGTCGAGTTCGGCCACCGCCGCGGCCATCTTCTTTTCGAGGGCGCGGATAAACCGGTCGGCTTCCCCGCCCATGAACGCGCAAAACTCGGCGGCCAGGGCCTTGTGGTCCTCGGGCGAGATCCGCCCCACGCAGGGCGCCGAGCACTTGTCGATGTAGCCCAGCAGGCACGGCCGGCCGGTGCGCTGGGCGCGGTTGAAGACGCCGGTGCTGCAGGTGCGGACCGGGAAAACCCGCAGCAGGGTGTCCACGGTCTCGCGGATCGCTTTGGCCGGGTAGTACGGACCGAAGTACTTGACGCCCTTGCGCCGCTCGCCGCGCATCACCTGCACGCGCGGGAACTTCTCCGCCATGGTCACGGCCAGGTAGGGATAGGACTTGTCGTCCCGGAACATGATGTTGAAGCGCGGTGTGAACTCTTTGATCCACGTGTACTCGAGCTGGATGGCCTCCAGTTCGCTGCCCACGATGGTCCACTCCACCGAAGCCGCCGTATGCACCATCGCATGGGTCTTGGGCGGCAGGTTCTTGGGGCTGGCGAAGTAGCTGTTGAGCCGGGACCGCAGGTTCTTCGCCTTGCCGACGTAGATCACGCGCCGGTGCTCGTCCCGGAAACGGTAGACGCCGGGATTGGTCGGGATCTCCCCCGTCCGCGGACGGTAGGAAGCAGGATTAGCCATGGCCGGTCACTCCCTTCCTCGCCTGGGCCCTGGGTGCCGTCCGGCCGGTCAAGCCGACGGCGTCTTGTTGTAGCTGTTCGAGCGTTCCTGGCCGGTCAGGTCGGCGATCGCGTCCATGATCTGGTCGGTGGCCGACCGGCGCGCCGGCAGCGAGTGCTCCGGCCCGGTCCGCTTGAAGTACAGCGGCTTGCCGATCCGGACCGTGAAGTGGCTCGGCCGGATCATCATCCTCCCGGCGGGCTGCAGCTGTTCGGTGCCGATCAGCCCTACCGGCAGCACCGGCGCCCCGGTCGTGAGGGCCAGCCACCCCACGCCCGTGCGGCCCCGGTAGAGCTTGCCGTCACGGGACCGTGTTCCTTCAGGATAGATCCCGAAAGCCTCGTTGCGTTCCAGCACGTCCAGGGCGCTCTGCAGCGCGGCCACGCTGGCGGCCTGTTCGCCCCGCTCCACCGGTATCGAGCCGACGCTGTGGAAAAACCACCGCATCGCAGCGCCCTTGGGACCGCGGGTGGTGAAGTATTCGGCTTTGGCGAAGAAGGCCACCTTGCGCGGCATCATCGCCTGGATGATGACGCTGTCGAGGAAGGACAGGTGGTTCGGTGCCACAATCACCGGGCCGGTCGCGGGAAAGTTCGCGATGCCTTCAATCGTCGGCCGGCAGCTGAGCCGCAGCCCGGCCCGGAACGAGGCGCGTGTCGCTTCGAACGTCCTCATGCGGCCGGTCCCCGGCGGCCGGCCAGGGCGCCCTCGGGCTCGGCGGCGGTCAGCCGCCCAATAGCGGCCTCGAGTTCTTCGGCGGTATCCACGACGACGGCCGCGCCGGCGGCTTCCAGTTCCCCGGGGGCGGCGAAGCCCCAGCCGACCCCGACGGCGGGGATGCCGAGGCGGAGAGCTGCGGCGGCGTCGTAGAGCCGGTCGCCCACCATGACCACCGGGCCGCAGGAGTCGCTGAAAGCATCGAGCGCGGCCTGCAGGATCGGGACCTTGCCCAGCCCGGGTTCCGCCGGGGCGGGATCGTCGCCCTCGGCTCCGTAAATCCCCGCGAAGTACTGCTCCAGGCCCTGGAGTCGCAGCAGCTCCCGCGCCAGCCCGGTCGGCTTCTGCGTGGCGACGGCGAGGACCGCGCCGGTGGAGAGGAGCCGCTCCAGCAGGCCGGTGATGCCCGGGTACACGCGGCTTGCCGCCATCCCGGACCGGCGGTAGCCCGCCCTGTACAACGCGATCACCTCGCCGAGCCGGTGCTCCGGCACTCCGGCGCCGCGGAGGGATTCACCCAGCGGCGGCCCGACCAAGGATCCGAGTTCTTCCTGCGGCGGGACCGGCAGGCCGGCCGCCGCGAGGGCGCCGGCTATTCCGGTGGTGATGGCACCTGCGGGGTCAACCAGGGTTCCGTCGAGGTCGAAAAGTACCAGCGCAGGCAATTGAGTCACCCGGGCATTTTCCCACAGATCCGCGGATCCGCCGGAATCCATTCCTGCTGGGGAATACCTTATTCCGTCCGGCAGGCTCACTGGTGGCCGAGCGCCTCCGCCAGGAAGCGGCCGGTGTGGCTTCCCTCGACTGCCGCCACCTGCTCGGGAGTGCCGGTGGCGATGATCTGGCCGCCGCCGGAACCGCCCTCGGGCCCCATGTCCACAACCCAGTCGGCGTTCTTGATCACGTCAAGGTTGTGCTCGATGGTGATCACCGTGTTGCCCTTGTCCACCAGCCCCTGCAGCACCTGCAGCAGCTTGCGGATGTCCTCAAAGTGCAGGCCGGTGGTCGGCTCGTCCAGCACGTAGATGCTCCGCCCGTTCGAGCGGCGCTGCAGTTCGCTGGCGAGCTTGACGCGCTGGGCTTCCCCGCCCGACAGCGTGGTGGCGGGCTGTCCGAGCCGGACGTACCCCAGCCCGACGTCCACCAGGGTCCGCAAGTGGCGCGCGATCGGGGTGAACGCGGCAAAGAATTCCGCTGCTTCCTCGATCGGCATGTCCAGGACTTCGGCGATTGTCTTGCCCTTGTAGTGGACTTCCAGCGTCTCGCGGTTGTACCGTGCGCCGTGGCAGACCTCGCACGGAACGTAGACGTCCGGCAGGAAATTCATCTCGATCTTCAGCGTGCCGTCGCCGGAGCAGGCCTCGCAGCGCCCGCCCTTGACGTTGAACGAGAACCGGCCGGGCAGGTAGCCCCGGAGCTTCGCCTCGTTGGTCTCGGCGAACAGCTTGCGGATGTTGTCGAAGACTCCGGTGTAGGTGGCCGGGTTGGACCGGGGCGTGCGGCCGATCGGGCTCTGGTCCACGTGGATGACCTTGTCCAGCTGGTCCACGCCTTCCACCCTGGTGTGCCGGCCGGCAACATGCTTGGCTCCGTTGAGCTTGTTCGCCAGCACCTTGTAGAGGATGTCGTTGACCAGGGTCGACTTCCCGGAGCCGCTGACGCCGGTGACCGCGGTGAAGATTCCCAGCGGGAACGAGGCATCGATGCCGCGGAGATTGTTTTCCCGGGCGCCCACCACCTTGATCTGGCGCTTCTTGTCCATCTTCCGGCGCTTGGCCGGCAGTTCGATCCGGCGCCGGCCGGACAGGTAGTCACCGGTGATGGAACGCGTGTTGTCCAACAGCTCCTGCAGCGAGCCGGAGTGGACCACTTCGCCGCCGTGCTCCCCGGCGCCCGGTCCGATGTCCACTATCCAGTCGGCCTCGGCGATGGTGTCCTCGTCGTGTTCCACCACAATCAGGGTGTTGCCGAGGTCGCGCAGCCGTGTGAGGGTCTCGATCAACCGGCGGTTGTCCCGCTGGTGCAGGCCGATGGAGGGCTCGTCCAGCACGTAGAGCACGCCGACCAGGCCGGAGCCGATCTGCGTTGCCAGCCGGATGCGCTGGGCCTCCCCGCCCGACAACGTGCCGGCGGCGCGCTCCAGGTTCAGGTATTCCAGGCCCACGTCTAAGAGGAACCGCAGCCGCGCCTGGATCTCGATGAGTACCTGGTGGGCGATCTGGGTTTCGCGGGCCGAGAGTTCCAGGCCGGCGAGGAACGAACTTGCCTCGCGCAGCGGCAGGGCAGACACATCCGCGATGGACTTGCCGTTGATCAGCACAGACAGGGACGCGGGGTTCAGCCGCGCGCCGTTGCATTCCGGGCACGGGACCTCGCGCATGTACTCCTTGTAACGGTCCCTCGCCCACTCGGACTCGGTTTCCTCATGCTTTCGGTGGATGTACTGGAACGCGCCTTCGAACCCGGTGCTGTATTTCCGTTCCCGGCCGAAGCGGTTGCGGTACTGCACCACGACCTTGAAGTCCTTGCCGTGCAGTACGGCCTCCCGGACCTTCTTCGGCAGGTTCTTCCACGGCTCGTCCATGGAGAACCCCAGCTCATGCGAGAGCCCTTCGAGCAACCGCGTCCAGTACTCCTGGGTGGCTTTGCCCAAGGACCACGGAGCAATGGCGCCCTCGGACAGGCTCCGGTCGGGATCCGGGACCACCAGGTCCACGTCGACTTCAAGCTTGCTGCCGATACCGGTACAGGCCGGACAGGCGCCGAACGGATTGTTGAACGAGAACGAGCGCGGCTCGATCTCGTCGATGGCGAGAGGGTGTTCGTTCGGGCAGGCCAGGTGCTCGGAGAAGGCACGCGTGCGGCCCGGCTCGTCCTCGGCAAGGTCGACGAAATCGGCCAGCACCCGGCCCTCCGCGAGGGCCAGGGCGGTTTCCACCGAGTCGGTCAGGCGCTGGTGGATGCCTTCTTTGGCCACCAACCGGTCCACCACTACCTCAATGGTGTGCTTGTACTGCTTCCCCAGCTTCGGCGGTTCGCTTAGCTGCACCAGCTTGCCGTCCACCTTGGCGCGGGAAAAGCCCTTGGTGCTCAGTTCCTTGAACAGGTCGACGAACTCGCCCTTGCGCCCGCGCACTACCGGGGCCAGGAGCTGGAACCGGGTCCCTTCGGGAAGCTCTTGCAACTGGTCCACGATCTGCTGCGGGGTCTGCTTCTCCACCGGTTCACCGCACTGCGGGCAAAAGGGGCGGCCGACGCGGGCCCACAGCAGGCGCAGGTAATCGTAGATCTCGGTGATTGTTCCCACGGTGGAGCGCGGGTTGCGGCTGGTCGACTTCTGATCGATCGACACCGCCGGCGACAGGCCCTCGATGAAGTCCACATCGGGCTTGTCCACCTGCCCCAAGAACATCCGCGCATAGGAAGAGAGCGATTCCACGTACCGGCGCTGGCCCTCGGCGAAGATCGTATCGAAGGCCAACGACGACTTGCCCGAGCCGGACAGTCCCGTGAAGACGATCATGGCGTCGCGGGGCAGGTCCACGCTGACGTTCTGCAGATTATGCTCGCGGGCGCCCTTGACGACCAGTCGGGACATGTCCGCGGAGCGGGAAACGGGGGTGGCAGACTCGGAATCGGTCGCCGGGACGGACGTTTCGCTTGCTTTTAGCACGGTATCTACTCTAATCGAAAATTCGTTCGAACTTGTATTACATCGGTCACGGCGGACAGCCCCTGCGGACAGCAGACGTCCGCAATTGCGGCCTCCGCTGGCTGCCGCCAGCCCACCGCTTCGCCTACTTGATGCCGTGGCGCTCCAACGCGGCCTTGGCGGCGGCGAGTGCTTCCTTGCCGCCGATCCCTTGACCGTGAACGGCACGGGCGAACGCCTCGGCTGCATCGCCCAGTTGTTGGCGGGCCTTGCCGGCTCCGGCGCTGACCACGGTACCGGCCCGGCCGTGGGTTTCCACCCGCCCGGCAGTTTCAAGCTCCCGGTAGGCGCGTGCCACGGTGTTCGGGACCACACCGAGATGATCGGCCAACCGCCTGACGGGCGGCAGCTTCGTACCCACCGGGAGTTCGCCGGCGTCGGCCGCTTCAATGATCCGCAGCCTCAGCTGCTCGAAGAGCGGCACGGCGCTGTCGCGGTTCATCCGCCAGTCAAACTCACTCGCTTCCATCGCCTGCGCCCGCTCCTCGTCGTGTCCGCAGCACCGCGCTGCCTGTCCGCTGCTACAACCAGAATGACATCCTGAGCCGTCCGGGTCGACTGTCGGTAGGCTGGGAAGCATGTTGCTTCACGAAGATCCTGCAGTCACAATCCGCAGCGTTTCCGTTTCCGAGATGGACAACAACGTCTATCTGCTGACGGCCAAGGCTTCCGGCACCCAGGTGCTGATTGATGCCGCCGACGACTTTCCGGCCATCCGGCAACTGCTGCGCGAGGGCGCCGCGGATGCCGGGCGGCCGGCCGAGGTTGCCCTGATCGTGACCACGCACAGCCACTGGGACCATGTCCGGGCCCTGCCGGAGGCGGTGGCCGCTACCGGCGCCAAAACGGCGGCCGGCGTGGAGGACATTCCGCAGATCGAGGTGCGCACCGATGTTGCCCTCGAGCATCAGGACGTCGGCCGGTTCGACGGATTCTCGTTGGAAGCCATCAAGCTGCGCGGGCACACGCCGGGTTCCGTGGCGCTGCTCTACCGCGCACCGGAGGGTCCCCCGCACCTGTTCACCGGAGATTCCTTATTTCCGGGCGGGCTGGGCAACACGCAGCAGGACCCGGAGCGGTTTGCCACCCTCTTCAACGATGTGGCCGAACGGGTGTTCAACTACCTGCCCGACGACACGGTGGTCCATCCGGGCCATGGCGCCGGGACCACCCTCGGGGCAGAGCGGCCCCATCTGGACGAGTGGAAATCGCGCGGCTGGTAGGCGCATCAACCCCGACAGACGTGGACGTTGGGGGGAATCCCGCCTGCCGGGGCTCTCTAATTCTAGCGCCGCGGGCTGCTTTCGCTCCCTTGTCACCCGAGGAAGGATGGCAGGCTGCCCCTGTCAGGCCAGGAAGGACGGCAGGCTGCGTTCCGCCGCGGAATATGTTGCGGCGTCCGGGACTTGTCCCGCCATGAAGCGGTCCACGAGCCGCGGATCCACGTACGACTTGCGGGCGACGGCGGGCGTATTGCCCAGCCGCTCCGAGACGGCATGCATGGCTGCGACCACTGCCTTGCGCCGGCCGGTGAGATTCGGCTTGCCGTTGTAGCCGGCCAGTGCCACGGCGGCCGTTACCGTTCCCTGCCACGTCCGGAAATCCTTGGCACTGAACTCGGGCCCGCAGAGTTCGTGGATAAACTCGTTCAACTCCGACGCGGAGAGCCCGGACCAGTCTCCGGTGCCGTTGCGGTAGCCGATGGCCGGATCGTCGGCCTTCAGGGTCCGCACCGCCGCCAGCTGAACTGCGATGTCCGGATCCTTCAGTTCCACGTCCCACTGCAGCCCGCTCTTTCCGGGAAAATGCAGCCGGACGGTATCTTCCCGCACCTGCACGTGGCGAACCAACAACGTCGTCACCCCGTAGGAACCGTTGTCTTCGGCGTAGACTTCCGAGCCGATCCGCAACGACGCGCTGTCCAGCAGGCGGAAGGCAACGGCACAGGCCACCTGGCGGGTACGTTCGCCGGACCTCAGCAGCCTTGTCACCTTGCGGCGCGCGGTGGTCAGGGTGGCTCCAAACGCCAGGGAACGGTCAAACTTTTCCCGATCCCTCAGTTCCCGCCAACGGGCATGGTAGATGTATTGCCGCCGCCCGGCGTCGTCGGTTCCCGCGGCCTGGATATGCCCATTGGGCGCCGGGCAAATCCACACCTCCGACCACGCGGGCGGGACCGCCAACGCCTTGATCCTTCGGAGCTCGTCCCCGGCAGGCCTCGAACCGTCCGGGTTGCGGTAGGAGAACCCCGCCCCGTGGCGCCGGCGGGTGATGCCGGGTGCACGGACGTTGCTGCGCCTTAGCCTCAGATGGGCACCTCCATCTTGAATCCGCAGCTGCAGCGAAGGATTTCAACGTTGACCCGCACGGTCGGGAGCGGCCCGGTTTCCGGGGAGCCGGCATCCACGGGATCAACGATGGAGTGGTCGATGCGTTCCACCGGCTGCATCGGCTCCCCGCAGTGCATGTAGCCCTCGGCGCCGAAATCGATTCCCACGCTCTCGGATTCCGTGGCCGGTACCTTGAAGGTTTCGTGCCCGTAATAGCCGTCGCAGCGGCTGCACCAGTAGCTGACGTCCCATCGCGGCAGTGCGGGGGCCCCGGCCTGCGGCGGCAGCAGCGTTACGGCGTCGAAGACCAGGTACTCGTCGGTGCTGCAGGCGGTGCACGAGGGGTCGGGCAACGCGCTTCCCGGTTCCCGGTCCTTGTCCTGGCCGGCATGGGCACTTGAACTGTCATTGGCAATCATGATCGTCTGCCCTTCCAATCTGCATCCCATTATTGATAAGCATACTGTTTGTAACCCATCATACTGGGGTTGGAAGAGCAGCATAAGCGCCGCGGCGGCATCCCCGGAAGGGTGTACGGCCGCCCGCGGCACGGGCCGCTTGGATCAGCCGGCAAGGGAGTCGCCCCGGGCAAACCTAGCTGGTGCCGTCGTACAGCGAGTCCGGCGGTTCGCCCCCTGATTTGCCGTACAGGCCGCGGACCCGCCGCTTGCTGGCCTGCAGCGCGTCCCTGCTGTCGCGCCGGTCCAGTTCAACGCGCAGCTCCTCCAGGCGGAACTCGGTCTCGGGATCGGCCGCGCCGAACTGGATGCTTTCCCGCTCGAGCTGGCGCATGGCCCTCCCGTACAGCGCCAGCAGTTCGGGGTCGCCGAGGGGAGCCAGATCCATGGGAAATTCGTCGGCGGGTGACAGATGGCGGTGCCGCATCAGTTCCGCCCCAACCCAACGAAACCCCCTGCATACCGACCGGCATCGGACCTGTCCATGCGCAGCCTCCAGATAGCCCGGGAGCCGATTCGGCCCCAACTGCTGCGAGCTTACAAGCGCTTCCCCCCTCCGGCAACGAATGACTTTATTATCGCGCCGGCACGATTAATTTTACGCCTGGGTCTTGACAGGCGGCAGCCCGGGATGGCGTTGGCATCCCGGGCACCCGTCCGCCGGCGCGGCAGGATGATTATTCGTCGTAGCGTTCTTCCCGGATGGTTCCGAACGGGACCTCCTCGGTCGCCATGGCTTGCACTTCATTGGGGAGGAAGCGCACCAGCACGCCGCGATCGCCCTCGGCAGCCGATTGCTTCAGCACCGGCAGGATCGCGTCGGCCTGGGTGGGCTCACATCCGGCCAGGTACTTGGCATACGCCTCCGGCAACTGCTCCGACATCTCGGCCGCCGGGATCAGTAGGAGATGAACTCGACCAGTTCACCCACCCGGTCTTCCGGATAGTTGCGGGCGACATCGGCCTGGCTGAGTATTCCCACCAGATCATGTCCATCGATCACCGGCAGCCGGCGCACCTGATGGTCCTGCATGGTTTTGATGGCCTCTTCGATGCTGTCATCCGCGCCGATCGTCACCGGCTTGCCCTGGCCCAGTTCGCCCGCTTTCACCTCGCGCGGATCCCGCCCGTCGGCCAGGCACTTGACCACAATGTCGCGGTCGGTGACCATTCCCTTGAGCCTGTTGTCCTCACCGCAAATGGGCAACGACCCCACGTCGAGGTCGCGCATTTTTTGCGCCGCCAGCTCCAGCGTCTCGTTCTCTCCGATGCATTCAACACCACCGGTCATGATTTCCCTTGCGGTTGTCACGGATATCAGTCCCTTCAGGTAGTTCGAGCCGCTTCGCGCACCGTCCAGCCAGCAGGGACGAGCACGCCAAGCCGATTTATAAGGTTACTTACAATTACCACAGGGGGCGGGGGAATTGAAGGGCGGCCGGCGCCTCCCCCGCCTCGGACGTCGGATTTGCGCCCATCCCCTTGGCCGCCGGGCACCGCTTTAAGCCACGGAGCCCCCGTGAACCAGCGGCTCACGGGGGCTCTGTGACAAAGGAACCGGATCAGCGCCTGGCGCCGCCTTCGGTGTCTTCGGCAACACGGTCGGCGTCCTCATTCAGGTGGGCCTTCGCGTCGGCCATCTTGTCCTTGGCCTCGCCCTCGACCTGCTGGCCCTTGCCCTTCAGCTGCTGGGACTTGTCATCCCTCGCCTCGCCGACGGCTTCGTTGACCTTGCCGGTCACCTTGTCCTTCGCAGCATCGAACTTGTCGCCCATACCCATATCAGCACCTCTTTCGGTTCAGGTTTCCTACAGGTCCAGCCAGACTACCCCGCCGCGGGCCAAGTAGAAAGCTTGCTGACCTTAGGGTCGGTTCGCCCTCGGCTGACACTTCGTACGAGCGGATCCTCTCGGGGAGGACCGGCAACTGCCCGGCTGTACGACCCGATGCACGACAGCGTAGGGTGGCATCACGATCAGCATACTGACCATACCGGCCGCTCCCCGGCCACGCCTTCCATCGAGTGGAGCACCAAGGGTGCCGGCGGAGCCTTCGCAGCGGCCGTTAGAAGGGAGCCAGACATGACGGATCAGTACACCTTCCAGAATCCCGTAGACCGTTTTCCCAGCATCTCACCGCCCAAACAGAGCCAGCCGGAGCCCGGGCTGGACCAAGAGCTGGAGCCCGAGACCGACCGCGGCGAAGAGTCGTACCGCGGCACCGGCAGGCTGACCGGCCGCAAGGCCCTGATCACGGGAGCGGACTCCGGCATCGGCGCCGCCGTCGCCATCGGGTTCGCCCGCGAGGGAGCCGACGTCGCCCTCTCCTACCTCCCGGCCGAGGAATCCGATGCCCGGCACGTCGCCTCGGTCATCGAGCAGGATGGCCGGAAGGCGGTGCTTCTTCCGGGCGATATTTCCGATGCCGAGGCGTCCCGCGAGCTGGTCGCCAAGGCGGTGGAACAGTTGGGCGGGCTGGACATCCTGGTTAACAACGCGGGGCGCCAGATCGCCGTCGAGAAGATCGAAGACATCAGCGACGAACAGTTCGAGGACACGTTCCGCACGAATGTTTTCGCCATGTTTTGGATCACCAAGGCCGCCGTGACGCACATGCCGCCGGGCTCGACCATCATCAACACGACGTCGGTCCAGGCCTACAACCCCTCGCCGGTCCTGCTGGACTACGCCTCCACCAAGGCGGCCATCAACAACTTCACCAAGGGTCTGGCGCAGCAGCTGGCAAGCCGCGGCATCCGGGTCAACGCCGTAGCCCCCGGCCCCTTCTGGACCCCGCTGCAGGTCAGCGCGGGACAGCCGAAGGAAAAGCTGCCGGAGTTCGGCAAGAACGTGCCGCTCGGCCGCGCGGGGCAGCCCACCGAACTGGCGCCCGCTTACGTCTACCTGGCCTCGCCGGAGTCGAGCTACGTTTCCGGCGAGACCCTGAACGTCAACGGCGGAACGCCCACGCCCTGAGGCAGGGTACGTCCGCCGCGCAACCGGCGGCCAGGTTCAGCCGAGCTTGCGCCCCACCGCGAAGATCCGGCGGAATCCGAACACGGTTCCGTATTCGGATTCCGGGTAGGCGTCGCGCAGCAGCGTGGCGTACTCGGCTTCGAACTTGGCCGCCTCTGCCGCCGGCAGGGCGGCCAGGACGGGGCGCAAGCCGGTCCCCCTGACCCACTCCAGCACCGGATCCGGCCCGTGGAGCAACTGCTGGTAGGTCGTTTCCCAGACGTCGGCGTCACAGCCTTCGTCCGATAACAGCTTGAGGTAGTCCTCGGGTTCGGAGACCGCGTCCTCGTGGCGAAGCACCCCGTCCAGCCGGCGATGCCAGCGCGGCGAGCCGGCGAGCGCACGCATGAGCGCGTGCGACGGCGCGGCAAAGTTGCCGGGTACCTGCACGGCGAGCCAACTGCCGGGCTTCATGGCGCGCAGCCAGGAACGCATGAGGTCCTGGTGCCCGGGCACCCACTGCAGCGCGGCGTTGGACACCAGCACATCCAGCTCCGCCGGAGGGGTCCAGGTCCGGATATCCCCGGCCACGAAGGTTAACCTGGCTGAGGTGTGCCGCTGCTGCGCCTGCCGGATCATCTCGGGCGAGGAATCCACCCCGGTGACGCCGGCGGCGGGCCAGCGGTCGGCGAGCGCCGCCGTCAGGCCGCCCGGGCCGCAGCCCAGATCCACCACCACCGCGGGGTCGTCGGCGGCGATCCTTCCGGTCAGGTCAAAGAACGGCCGGTCGCGGTAGCCGGCGAATTCCACATACTTCTGCGGGTCCCAGTGCATGGGCAGTACGTTACGCCACGCCCCCGCGGGGGCGGCGCACCGCTGGGTGCCCGCACGGCGCGGCGCGACCACCGCATAAGCTGGAAACAACATGAATCTTCTCCAGCTCCTGCCGGGCACCGGCACTGCCTCAGATCCCGACGACGTTTACACCTGGTTCACCGAGTGGGTCGAATCCCGTGGAATGTCGCTCTACCCTGCCCAGGACGAAGCCGTCATGGAGCTGGTCACCGGCAACAACGTCATCCTGGCTACCCCCACCGGGTCGGGAAAGTCATTGGTCGCGATCGCGGCCCACTTCCACGCCATGTCCACCGGGACGGTCAGCTATTACACGGCACCCATCAAGGCGCTCGTGTCGGAGAAGTTCTTCGCCCTGTGCGACATCTTCGGACCGGAGAACGTCGGCATGGTCACCGGCGACTCGGCGGTCAACCAGAACGCCCCGATCATCTGCTGCACCGCCGAGATCCTGGCCAACATCGCGTTGCGCGAGGGCTCCGCCGCGAATCTTGGCACGGTGGTCATGGACGAGTTCCACTACTACTCCGACCCGCAGCGCGGCTGGGCCTGGCAGGTGCCGCTGCTGGAACTGCCGCAGGCGCAGTTCCTGCTGATGTCCGCGACGCTGGGCGACGTGACCCGGTTCGAGAAGGAACTCACCGACCTCACCGACAGGGCGACGGTCACCGTCAGTTCGGCCGAACGCCCCATTCCGCTGCATTACTACTATGTGCAGACCAGCGTGCAGGAGTCGCTGGAGGAACTGCTCACCACCAGGCAGGTTCCCGTCTACGTGGTGCACTTCAGCCAGCTGGAAGCCATAGAGCGTGCACAGAACCTCATGAGCATCAACGTCTGCACCCGCGAGGAGAAGGACCGCATCGCGGAACTGATCTCGGGTTTCCGGTTCGCGGCCGGCTTCGGCAAGACCCTCAACCGCCTGGTCCGGCACGGCATTGGTGTCCACCATGCGGGCATGCTGCCCAAGTACCGCCGGCTCGTGGAGCAGTTGGCGCAGGCCGGGCTGCTGAAGGTCATCTGCGGCACCGACACCCTGGGGGTGGGCATCAACGTGCCCATCCGCACCGTGCTGCTGACCGCCCTGAGCAAGTACGACGGCGTGCGCACCCGCCTGCTCAACGCGCGCGAATTCCATCAGATCGCCGGGCGCGCGGGCAGGGCCGGCTATGACACGGCGGGCACCGTCGTCGTGCAGGCCCCGGAACACGTGGTGGAGAACACCAAGGCCATGGCCAAGGCGGTGGCCAAGTTCGGCGACGACCAGAAAAAGCTTCGCCAGGTGGTGAAGAAGAAGCCGCCGACCGGCTTCGTGAGCTGGGGCGAACCGACCTTCCACAAGCTGGTGGAGAGCGAACCCGAGCCGCTGACGTCCAGCTTCACCATCAGCCACGCGATGCTGCTGAACATTCTCGAGCGCCCCGGGGACCCGTTCGCCGCCGCCAAACGGCTGCTGACGCGCAACCACGAAACACGCGCGTCCCAGCTGAAGCTGATCAAGAAGGCACTGGGCATTTACCGGGAGCTGGTGGTTTCCGGCCTGGTGGAACGACTGGACGCGCCGGACGAGAACGGGCACCTCGTCCGGCTGAAGGTGGAGCTGCAGCCGAATTTCGCGCTGAACCAGCCGCTTTCCCCGTTCGCGGTGGCCAGCCTGGACCTGCTGGACCCCGAGGACGGCGGCTACGCACTGGACGTGGTCTCCATCATCGAGGCCACGCTCGAGAAGCCCCGCCAGATCCTGTCCGCGCAGGAGAAGAAGGCACGCGGCGAAGCCGTGGCTGCGATGAAGGCCGACGGCATCGAATACGACCAGCGGATGGCCCTGCTGGACGAGGTCACCTACCCGCAGCCGCTGGCCGAGCTGCTCGAGGCCGCCTTCGAGACGTACCGGCACGGTGCTCCCTGGCTGGGCGATTTTGAACTCGCGCCGAAGTCGGTGATCCGTGACATGTACGAGCGGGCGATGAATTTCGGCGAGTTCGTGCAGTTTTACGGGCTGGCCCGCAGCGAGGGCATAGTGCTCCGCTATCTCACCGACGGCTACAAGGCGCTGCGGCAGACCGTGCCGGCCGAGGCGCTGCGCGAGGATCTGGCCGACATCATCGCCTGGCTGGGCGAGCTGGTGCGGCAGGTCGACTCCAGCCTGCTGGACGAGTGGGAAGAACTCGCCGCGGGCAAGGGCGCCGCGGATCTGGCGGCCGAGCACGCCGCCGAGTCGGTGTTCACGCAGGAGCCGCCGAAGCTGACCGACAACATCCGGGCCTTCCGCGTCATGGTGCGCAACGAGTTGTTCCGCCGGGTGGAACTGTTCGCGGAGGAGCAGGAAGAGGAACTCGGTGCACTGGATGCCGATGCGGGCTGGGACGCCGACCGCTGGGCGGACGCGATGGATGCCTACTACGAGGAGTACGACGACCTCGGCATCGGGCCCGATGCGCGCGGACCGGCGCTGCTGATCATTGAGGAGCAGCCGGCCGTCTGGAAGGTGCGGCAGATCTTCGATGACCCGGCCGGCAACCGGGACTGGGGCATCAGCGCCGAGGTGGACCTCGCCGCCAGCAACGAGACGGGAGCGGCCGCGGTCCGGATTCTCGACGTCGGACCGGCCGGCGGCTGAGGCCGGCAGCGTCGGCTTGCAGGCGGTTGGCGGCGACCCTAGGGTGGTAAGCACACTTACCTCCCGCGGGGCGCGGGCTGCGCTCCCCCGGGCGGCGCGACAGGGGGACAATCGTGAAAGCACTGACCTGGCAAGGCAAACGGAAGCTGAGTGTCGAGCAGGTCCCGGACCCGGTGCTGCGGGAGCCCACCGACGCGATCATCAGGGTCACCTCCACCGCCATCTGCGGGTCCGACCTGCACCTCTACGAGCTGTTTGGCCCGTTCCTGGCGCCCGGCGACGTCCTGGGCCATGAACCCATGGGGATCGTCGAGGAGACCGGCAGCGCCGTGCCGGGGCTCAAGCCCGGCGACCGGGTGGTCCCCTTCAACATCGCGTGCGGGCGCTGCCATATGTGCAGCCGGGGGTTGCAGTCGCAGTGCGAAACCACGCAGGTCAAGGACAAGGGTTCAGGTGCCGCACTGTTCGGCTACACCGAGCTCTACGGCTCGGTTCCGGGCGGGCAGGCCGAGTTCCTGCGCGTCCCGCACGCGGACTACGGCCCCATCAAGATCGAGGACAGCCAGGCGCCGGACGAGCAATACCTGTTCCTCTCCGACATCCTCCCGACCGCATGGCAGGCAGTGGCCTACGCGCAGGTTCCCGACGGCGGCACGCTGGCAGTCTTCGGGCTCGGGCCGGTCGGCCAGTTCGCGGCCCGCATCGGCCGCCACCTGGGCCACCGCGTGATCGGGATCGATCTCGTCCCGGAGCGGCTGGAGATGGCCCGCAGGCACGGCATCGAGACCCTGACGTGGGGACCAAAGATCGCCGGCGAGCTGCGCGACGCGACCCAAGGCCGCGGTCCGGAGTCGGTGGTCGACGCCGTCGGCATGGAGGCGCACGGCGCGACCGCGGCGGCCACCGCACAATTCGCCGTCGGGCTCCTCCCCGACCCCGTAACCAGGAAGCTGATGTCGACGGCAGGCCTGGACCGCCTCTCCGTCCTGCACGCCGCGATCGACGCCGTGGCCCGCGGCGGCACCATCTCGCTGTCCGGCGTCTACGCCGGCCAAGCGGACCCCATGCCGATGCTCACGCTCTTCGACAAGCAGGTCACGCTGCGGATGGGCCAGTGCAACGTCCGGCGCTGGATCGACGACGTGCTGCCGCTGGCGGGCGATTTGGCAGATCCGCTCGGCGTCGGCGACCTGGTCACGCACACGGCCCCGCTGGACCAGGCCCCGGAGATGTACGAGAAATTCCAGAAGAAGGACGACGGCTGCATCAAGGTGGTGCTCAAGCCGTAGCGCCCGCTCCGGGACGCTAGGCTTTTGTCATGTCTGTGATCCGCCCGGCCGACGAAGCCGATGTCCCCGTCATCCTCGACCTGATCCGCGACCTGGCCGTGTACGAGAAGGAACCGGACGCGGTCAAAACCACGCCGGAACAACTGCAGGACGCCCTGTTTTCCGCCCAGCCGTCGGTCTTCGCGCACGTCGCGGAAGACGACGGCGGCGTGCAGGGTTTCGCCCTCTGGTTCCGGAACTTTTCCACGTGGGAGGGTGTGCACGGCATCTACTTGGAGGACCTGTATGTCCGGCCCGAGGCCCGCGGACGGGGGTACGGCAAGGCCTTGCTGCAGACGCTGGCCAGCCACGCGGTGGCGTCCGGGTACGCCCGGGTGGAGTGGGCGGTACTGAACTGGAACCGCCCGTCCATCGATTTCTACCGCAGCCTCGGCGCCCGCCCCCAGGAGGAATGGTCGACGTTCCGGCTGGCCGGCGACGCGCTCGCGTCGTTCGGCTCGGGTGCCGGCCGGGTGCACCCGTGACCGGACACCGGGTGACCGGAACGCACCGCATCCGCGGCATGAGGACGGCCGGGTATTTCTTTGACGTGCCGCTCAACCATGCGGATCCGGACGGCGAAACCCTCGAAGTTTTCGCCCGCGAGTATTCCTCGCTGGAACACGACGACGGCGCCGCGGCAGGGCTGCCGTGGCTGCTGTTCCTGCAGGGCGGGCCGGGCGGCCGCGGCAACCGGGTGACGTCGTTGTCCGGCTGGATGAAGGAGGCGGCCAAGACCTTCCGCATCCTCATGCTGGACCAGCGAGGCACCGGCCTCTCCTCGCCCGTGAATCGGCAGACGCTGCCGATGCGCGGCGACGCGGCGGCGCAGGCGGCCTTCCTGGCACATTTCCGTGCGGACTCGATCGTGCGCGACGCCGAGCTGATCCGGCAGGAACTCGGCAGCGGACCGTGGAGCATCTTCGGGCAGAGCTACGGCGGCTTCTGTGCGCTGACCTACCTCTCCCTCGCACCCGAGGGGCTGCGGGAAGTGCTGATCACCGGCGGCCTGGCCCCGCTGGCGGGAGGAGCCGAGCAGGTCTACCGGGCCACGTTTCCCCGGGTGGAAGCACGCAACCGCGAATACTTCGCCCGCTACCCGGAAGACCGGGCCCGGGTCACCGCCGTCGCACGACACCTGGAAGCGGTGCCCGAATACCTGCCGTCCGGCGAGCGCCTGACCACCGGCCGGTTCCAGATGGCCGGTTCGTTTTTGGGCGGCAACACCCGGATCGACGCCCTGCACTACCTGCTGGAGGACGCCTTCGTCCCGACACCGTCCGGCCAGCGGCTCTCGGATGCCTTCCTGGAGCAGGTCTCCGTGCTGGCGAGCCGTGCGTCCAACCCCCTTTATGCCCTGATGCACGAATCCATCTATGCCCAGGGCGAAGCGACCGGCTGGGCGGCATGGCGCGTGCTCCGGGACTTCCCGCAGTTCGCCCCGGAGGCGGACGAGCCGCTGCTCACCGGCGAAATGGTCTATCCCTGGTACTTCGAGCAGGACCCTGCCCTGGTTCCGCTGCGGGAGGTGGCCGAACTGCTGGCGGCGAAGTCGGACTGGCCGGCCCTCTACGACCTCGACCGACTGGCCGCGAACAACGTCCCCGCCGCCGCGGCCGTCTACCGCGACGATATCTACGTGGAGCGCGGCCTGTCGCTGGAAACGGCCGCGCAGGTTAAGGGGCTGCAGGTCTGGGAAACCGGTGAGTTCCATCATGACGGCATTGCCGACGACGGCGAGGCCGTCTTCCGGCGCCTGCTCGGCATGGTCCGGGGCTAACCGCCGTCCCTTAAGGCGCGGGAAGGGTTTACCCGATGGTCTGTACGTAGAAGTTTTCGCTCCGCTGGCATCCCTCGGGCGCGCTCTCGGTGAGACGGTCGAGTTGGTCCTGCCGGAGGGTTCCCCCGCCGAAGAATACCGGTGCGCCGATCGCCAAAGACCGGCCTTCGACTTCCACGGTCAGCAGTTCCCGCCCCTGACCGAATGCGGCGTCGGCCGGAAACACCAGCATGACCTCACGGCCCGACGTGTCCTTACCGATGACGCAATCCTCCGCCGACAGCTCGAGGGTGCCCTCGAAGCCGGCCTCCATCTCGAAGTTCTCCCGGCCGCTGTCGGGGTTCACCAGCAGGACCGCGTCCCCCGGACCCGAGCGGACGGCACCGAAGGATGCCGGGACGCCCTCGTCACCGCATCCCGACAGGAGGATCGACACCACGGCTCCTGCAGCCAAGACCTGCCGGCGGCTCACGACGGGCTCCTGTCGCCGGCCCCCACGCCTGCCGGGACGCCCCCGCTGCGGGCGGCGAAAGCCGTCGCCAGCAAGATGCCCGCAACCACGGCGGCCGCCGCGTTCAGGCCGCCGAACCCCAGGGCGGCCAGCAGCGGGCCCGACAGAGCTGCCCCCATGGCCCCCGCGGCACCCATGAGGGTGTCGGACAGGCCCTGCGCCGGCACACGGCCGGACTCCGGCACCGACTCGGCCAACAGCGTGGAGCCGGCAATCACCGAGGCCGACCACCCCAGGCCCAGCAACACGAGTCCGGCACCCACCAGCCACGTGTCCTGCTGCCCCAGCCCGGCCAGCGCCGTCGCGGTCAGGAGGACCAGCTGCCCGGCCACGATGGTCCGGGTGCGTCCCAACCGGTCGGTCAGCCAGCCCATCAGGGGCGAGAGTGCGTACATGCCGGCCAGGTGCAGCGAGATGGTGAAGCCGATGATGGCGAACGTGTCTGTCTGGCTGTGCTGGTGCCCGCCCGCATGGTCCAGCGCCTGCAGGTGCACGGGCGTCATGGACATGACCGCCACCATCACCAGCTGGGCGCCCACCACGGCCGCTAATCCGAGGCCGGCCATGGGATGGTGCCGGATCGCAGCCACGCCCGTTCGCAGCGTTCCGCGGCGGTTGACCTGCAGGGCGTCCCCGCCGCCGCGCGCACGCGCATAGCCGAGGGGGTCCGGTCGCAGGCCCACCAGCAGCAGCGCAGCGCCGATGGCCATGCCCGCCATCGAGAACAGGAAGGGCCCGGACGATTCGGGCAACCCGAGCGCTGCGCCCAACTCGGCGCCCGGGCGGATCAGGTTGGGGCCGGCCACGGCACCGACCGTGATGGACCAAACCACGAAGGCCAGGTCCCGGCCGCGATGCTGTGGCACGGCCAGGTCTACCGCCGCGAAACGGGCCTGCAGGTTGGCCGCGTTGCCGACCCCCAAGAGGGCCGAGCCTGCCAGCAGCACCGCAAAGGATCCGGTGACCGGTGCCAGCGCCATCAACGCCGAACCCAGCAGGGCCAGCAGCAGGCCGGTGACCAGCGCCCGCCGGCAGAGGTTCTGTTGGCCGACTTCCGCCACTGAGACATCGAAACGCTTCCGCACCTCGGCGATGATCGGCCGCAGAACGGAACGCTTTT
>NZ_JBNHGL010000035.1:0-22958 GCF_059091245.1 Arthrobacter sp. Y3225116 | reverse complement strand
GGGCGCCGGCACGCTGGCTATCCTGGCCGGACTGGCCGCCTTCGTGATGAGCAAGCGGGGCGGAGGCGCTGGCGGTCGTGGCTGAGCGGCTGACCCCTGCGGCTGACCGGCGTCCTGCTGCGATCACCGCCGACGGGATCGGCAGGGGATGGCTCCTGGCCGGTGCGGTCGTCCTCGTCCTGGCGCTGGCGGCAGCCCTGCTGTACTCCGGGGCGGCCGCTACCCGCCAGCTCTCCGACCCCGGCGCCTTGACCCGATGGGCGCTGCCGGTGGCCAAGGCCGCCAACAACACCGCTTTGGCTGCCGTCATCGCAGCGCTGCTCTTCGCCGTCGGCATCCTTCCCCGGCAGCTGCGTCCCGGCCGCAGGCCGGGCAACGGCGACCAGGGCCCGGAGCATCCCGCCTTCACGGCCGCGCTGCGGCTGGCCGCGGTGGCCGCCGTCGTCTGGACGCTGGCGGCCATGGCCGTGCTGGTCTTCAGTTTCTCCGACGTCGCCGGGCTGCCCGTCAGCGGGGACGCCAACTACACCGCCGGCTTCATCGGCTTCATGACGGACATCGGGACCGGCCAGGCCTGGCTCGCCATCACCATGGTGGCCGCCGTCGTGGCCACGCTGATCTTCGGGCTCCGCTCCCTCCCGGGGCTGGGCGCCACCCTGGCGTTGGCCACCATCGGCGGGCTGCTGCCGATGGCCCTGATCGGGCACTCGGCCGGCGGCGACGACCACTACGGGGCCGTCAACTCGATCGGACTGCACCTGCTGGGAGCCTGCCTCTGGGTGGGCGGAATCATCGTGCTCGCGGTCATCTCCGGGACGCTGGGCACCAAGGACATCACCGGGCAGGTGCTGAGCCGCTACTCATCGCTGGCGCTGATCAGCTTCGGCCTGGTGTTCTTCTCCGGCATCATCAACGCGTCCATTCGGATCACCTCGCTGGACCAGCTCTCCAGCCCCTACGGGGTACTCGTGGTGATCAAAGCCCTCGCCACGCTGCTGCTGGGGGCCATCGGCCTCATGCACCGGCAGTGGATCATCCCCGAACTCGGAACAAAGTCCGGCAAGCGCGTCCTGTGGCAGCTGATCACCGTGGAACTCCTCATCATGGCCGCGGTGTTCGGCGTGGCCACGGCGTTGGCCCGCACCGCGCCGCCCACGCCCGAGGAACTGCCGCCGGACGCGTCCCCGGCACGCATCCTGACCGGCTACGAGCTGCCGCCGGAACTGGTCGGGAGCAGCTGGCTGACCGTCTGGCGGTGGGACTGGCTGTGGGTGACGTTCGCCCTGGTCACCGGCATCGCCTACCTGGTTGCGGCCGCCAGGTTGCGCCGGCGCGGAGACGGCTGGCCGGTGGCCCGGACCATCAGCTGGATCGTCGGCCTGCTGGCGCTTACCTACGTCACGTCCGGGGCGCCGGCAGTCTACGGGATGGTGCTGTTCAGCGCGCACATGCTGGACCACATGGCCCTGACCATGGTGGTGCCGCTGTTCCTCGTGCTGGGCTCGCCGGTCACGCTGGCGCTGAAGGCGCTGCCGCCGCGCCGCGACGGCAGCAAGGGCCTGCGCGAATGGATCCTCTGGCTGGTGCATTCGAAGTATTCCGCGGTCATCACCCATCCGCTCTTCACGGCAGCGAACTTCGCCGGCTCGATCATCATCTTCTACTACTCGCCGCTGTTCGGCTTCGCCCTGCGCGAGCACGTGGGGCACGAGCTGATGAACCTGCACTTCCTGCTCACCGGCTACCTGTTCATCCTCTCGATGATCGGCCAGGACCCGCTGCCGCGGCGCGCGCCCTATCCGTTGCGGCTGCTGCTGCTGTTCGCGACGATGGCCTTCCACGCTTTCTTCGGCGTCGCCCTGACCAGCTCCACGGCCCTGATCCAGGCCTCCTGGTTCGGCAGCATGGGACGCGAGTGGGGACTGCCGGCCATGGACGACCAGCAGCTCGGCGGGGCCATCATGTGGGGGATCGGGGAAATACCCACCCTCTGCATCGCCGTCGGAGTGGCCATTGCCTGGTCGCGGTCGGACGCGCGGGAAACAAAGCGTAAAGATCGTTCGGCCGATAGGAATAACGACGCCGAACTGGCGGCTTATAACGATATGTTTGCCAAGATGGCCCGGCAGGATGCACGCCTGGTCCCGCCGGGGGCAGCACGGCCTGCCGCCGGGCCTGGCACGGACTCCGGCGACCATGAACTTCCGACAACCACCACCGGGCAGCCGCCCGTTCCGGAACCGGATGACGCCGGCCGGACACAAGGAGAAACCAGATGACTGAGGCAGCCGACACCATCCGCAGCAACTACCGGGTCCGTGCCTCGGACCTGGTGGGGCGCAACTGGCTGAACACCGGCGGCAAGCAGCTGGGGCTGGAAGACCTGCGGGGCAAGATTGTGCTGCTGGACTTCTGGACCTTCTGCTGCATCAACTGCCTGCACGTGCTGGACGAGCTGAGGCCGCTGGAGGAAAAGTACAAGGACGTGCTGGTCACCGTCGGCGTGCACTCCCCGAAGTTCGAGCACGAAGCCGACCCCGTGGCGCTGGCCGCGGCCGTGGAGCGGTACGAGATCCACCACCCGGTACTCGACGATCCGGAGCTGGAGACCTGGCAGGCCTACGCCGCCCGGGCGTGGCCGACGCTGGTGGTCGTGGACCCCGAGGGCTACATCGTGGCGCATCTGTCCGGGGAGGGCCACTCCGGCGGCCTGGCGTCGCTGGTGGAAGAGCTGGTGGCCGAACACGAAGCCAAGGGCACCCTGCACCGCGGCGACGGGCCGTACGTGCCCGCGGAAACCACAGCCGGCGACCTGCGCTTCCCGGGCAAGGCCATCCCGCTGCCGGACGGCGTCGGCTCCGCCGGCGGGTCCTTCCTGGTCAGCGACACCGGCCACCACCGGCTGGTGGAACTGGCCGCGGACCTGTCGACCGTGCTCAGGACCTACGGTTCGGGCGTGAAGGGCTGGCAGGACGGGCCGGCCGATGCCGCGCAGTTCAACGAGCCCCAGGGCGTGGCCCTGCTTCCGGAAGGAGTCCGCGGGAAGGCGGGCTACGACGTCGTCGTTGCCGACTCCGTGAACCACCGCCTCCGCGGCCTGTCCCTGGCCACCGGCGAGGTGACCACGATCGCCGGCAGCGGGGTGCAGCGGCTGCTCGATGCCGGCTCCCAGCGCACCGCGCCGGGGCTCGCCGAAGCCGGTCCCGGATCCGTGGCGGACGAAGCGGCTTCCGGGGAAGCGCTGGGGGAGGAACTGGCGGAAGCCATCGCATCGGGCCGGGAGCAGCTTCCCGCCGACCCGCTCGCCGTCTCGCTCAGCTCGCCGTGGGACGTCCTGTGGTCGACCCGGTTGGAGGCAGTGGTGATCGCCATGGCCGGCGTGCACCAGATCTTCACCTTCGACCCGGCCTCCGGCGCCGTCGCCATCCTCGCCGGTACCGGGCTGGAAGGCCTGCAGGACGGCGAGGCCACCGCGGCCTGGTTCGCCCAGTCGTCGGGCCTGGCCGAGGACGCGGCGGGAGGCATTTGGGTCGCGGACTCGGAGACGTCGGCCCTGCGCAAGATCTCCTTCGTGGAGGTCAAGGGCGAGCAGCGGGCACACGTCTCCACCGCCGTCGGCACCGGTCTCTTCGACTTCGGATTCCGCGACGGGGAGGCAGCCGAGGCGCGGCTGCAGCATCCGTTGGGCGTGGCCGTCCTGCCGGACGGCTCGGTGGCCGTGGCGGATACCTACAACGGGGCGGTACGCCGGTACGACCCGGTGAGCGGGACCGTCTCCACCCTGGCCCGCGGTCTGGCCGAGCCGTCCGACGTCATGCTGGACACCTCGGCAGTGGCCGGGGGAGGCGAGCCGCTGCTGCTGGTGGTGGAAGCGAACAAGCACCAGCTCGTCCGGCTTCCCGTCCCCCAGGAAGCCCTGAAGGTGGACGAGGGGGCCTCGCAGACGCAGCGGCCCAAGACCGAGGTCTCGGCCGGGCCGCTGGCGCTGACCGTCCGCTTCGCGGCCCCCACCGGCCAGAAGCTGGATGACCGGTGGGGCGATCCGACCCAGCTGAAGATCTCGTCTTCGCCGGAGAACCTGCTGGTTTCCGGCGCCGGCACCTCGGTGGGGCTGGTGCGCGAACTGGTGTTGTCCGACGAGGTCGCCGAGGGCGTCCTGCACATCACCGCACGCGCGGCGGCCTGCGACGGCGAACCCGGCGGCGAGATCCCGGACCATGCCGCCTGCCACCTGTACCAGCAGGACTGGGGCATCCCCGTGGTCATTGGCTCCGGAACGGGCGAGATGACCCTGGACCTGCGCGGGCTGAACTAGGCGGCCGCGCGGCAGGACTGACAACGCCGGAGGCGGACAGGACAGCCTGTCCGCCTCCGGCGTCTGGTCAGGAGCGGACTCAGTACTCCACGACGGGGGTCAGGGTCACGTTGCCGTCGATGACGGACAGCCGGCCGGTGAAGCCGAACTCCTGCTCGATCTCCCGCTCGACGGAGGCGCCGGTGAACAAATCGATCTCCACGACGTTCAGCTTGGCGACGCCGGTCAGCGGGCTCAGCACCCAGCTGCCCTTGAAGGGTTCTATCTTGACGTCCGGGTACTTCACGATCGACCAGTTGATGGTGTTGTCCTGGACGCGGTCCATCGCGGCGCTGAACGGGCAGCCGGAGGGCTGCAGCACGCGCTGCTCCGCGCACGAGTCGAGGAAGGCGTTGACCTGGGCGCCCAGGTCCTGAACCAGCTTGGGGGTCGCAGCCGTCGCCAGCGAGAGCCGGGCGTCCTGCGCGTTTTCCGGGCCGGTCAGCACGGATTCCACGACCGGGGCGGCGAAGTAGTCGCTCGCGTAGTGCGCCTCGAAGGTGCCGGGGTAGAACACCGCAAAGGAATTCTTGCCGTCCGGCAGCGCCACCCGGGTTCCGTTCAGCGAGGCCTCGTTCTCGTTGATCACGTCCACGCTGATGGTGGGAAGAGTGCTGGGCACGAAGGACCACTGGTTGAAAAAGAACCACGTGGTGCCGGTCTTTTCCAAGGTGAACGTCGAGGTGTGCGGCGCCCCGCCAACCGTGTACTGGACGGGCAGGTCCACCTTGTCCTCGCCCGCCGGCACCGGATCGCCGACTTCCAGGTCTTCGATGTCCTCTACCGAGGCCTTGAGCGCGGCGCCGTCGAGCATGGCGGCGTTGGCATCCGGCACGGTGGCGTGCAGCAGACCGAGCGCCGCACCGCCGTCGCCGTCTTCCAGCGCTTTGAAGTACGCCTTCACCTGGTGCTGCGGGCTGAACACGAACGCATTGACCAGCATGATCGTCACGGCGGCAGCGGCCACGGCAAGCATCAGGCACAGCAGCCACGTGGCCACGGTCCTGAGCACTGTCGAATTTCCCACCCGCCCTACGTTACCTGCTGGGGGCGCCCGTTACCTGTTGGCGCGGTTCCACGGATCGGTGTCAGCTGCGTTACATGCCGGCGGCCGGCCGCTCTGCCATAATCGGCCCATGGAACTGGCAACGAAGGACCTCATGCATCTGCGGCGCTGCGTTGAACTGGCGCGTGAAGCGTTGGACGACGGCGACGAGCCGTTCGGTTCGGTGCTGGTCGATGCCGGCGGCACCGTCGTGTTCGAGGACCGCAACCGCGTCAAGGACGGGGACCATACCCGGCACCCGGAGTTCGAGATTGCCCGGTGGGCCGCCAGGAACCTGCCGCCCGGGGAACGCAGGGCGGCGACCGTCTACACCTCGGGCGAGCACTGTCCGATGTGTGCGGCGGCGCACGCCTGGGTGGGCCTGGGACGGATTGTCTACGCAGTGTCATCCGAACAGCTGGGCCGGTGGTTGGCGGAGTGGGGCGTCGGGCCGGCGCCGGTGGCCGCGCTGCCGATTCAGCAGGTGGCGCCGGGAACCGTGGTCGACGGGCCGTCCGGCGAACTGGCGGACGAGGTCCGCGGGCTGCACCGGCAGTACCACCGGGGCTGAGCGCCGTCGGGGATGGTTACTTGACCGCGAACGGCGGGCGCATCAGCCCGTCGTCCACGGACTCCGCCGGATCGGAGCCCAGGTCGACGATCCTGTTGCCGGCGTCCACGTGCACCACCGACGGCACGAAGGACCTGGCCTCGTCGTCGGTCATGTCGGCATAGGTAATCAGGATGACGAGATCGCCTTCGTGCACCAGGTGGGCGGCGGCACCGTTGATGCCCAGCACGCCCGAGCCGCGTTCGCCGGCGATGGTGTACGTCTCCAGCCGGGCGCCGTTCGTGATGTCCACGATGGAAACCAGCTCGCCGGGAAGGATGTCGGCGGCGTCCAGCAGGTCGAGGTCCACGGTCACGGACCCGACGTAGTGAAGATCCGCGTGCGTGACCGTGGCACGGTGGATCTTGGACTTGAACATTTTGCGCATCATCGCCTCCCAGTTTAGTCCCCGCCCCGGCCGCCCCCGAAAGGGTTCCCGATCTGGCCCGCCGCAGGCGGCAGGTCTAGGGTGTACCCACAGGGGGCAACAACCTGCTTCAGCGAGGGCGATCGACGCAGGAGGCACGTGATGAGTTCGGAAATCGGCAGCAGCCGGCAGGACGGCGGGGTGCGGCCGGGCGACGATGTTCCGGCAGCCGCCCGCGAACCGCGGAACGGCGGGACCGAGCCCGCGCAGGCCGACCCTCCGCCGACCGAGGCGATGCCGGTGGCGGGCCAGGACCGCACACGCAACGACCCTCCGGAAACGGCCGAGTTCGGCCGCCGGCCCACGGCTGACGGCATGGATCCCGACCCCGCCGGCGGGAGCCCGGATGACGGGATTTACGCCGAGCGGAGCTACCGGGACACCAGCGCCTACCGCCCCGAACCGGCCCTCGACGAGGACTTGCTGTACCAGCGGCAGCATAATGCCTACGGCGGGCTGAGGCTGGGGTCGGCGTTTTTCGGCTGGCTGGCCGCCACGGCCATGCTCGTGTTGCTCAGCGCGGCCGCCGCCGGTGCGGCCGCGGTTTTCGGCCTCGCCAACGAGGCTGACGTGCGCGGGCGGCTGGACGACATCTCCGCCGGCAACGGGCCGGACGCCATGATCGCGGGGGCGGCACTGGCGGCCGGAATCCTGATCGCCTATTTTGCCGGCGGCTACGTGGCCGGACGGATGGCGCGGTTCGACGGCGTCCGGCAGGGCTTCGCGGTCTGGCTGTGGGGCCTGGCCATGGCGGTCATCGCGGGCGTGGTCGGGCTGTCCGCCGGCGGGCTCAACCTGCTGACGGGACCGGCGCCGGTTATCGACCGCCCCATCGGGCAGTTGGCGGTGCCGGCCCTGGTGGCGCTGGCCGTGGTGCTGCTGGCGAGTCTCGCCGGGGCGCTTCTGGGCGGTGCCGCGGGCATGCACTACCACCGGGCCATCGACCGTGCCGGCTTCGTGCCGGACGACGACGAGTAGGCCGCTTCCCGCAGGTATGGGACAAACAAAGGCACCCCGGTCCGAGGGGCCGGGGTGCGCAGTGCGGGTGGAGCGGGCGACGGGAATCGAACCCGCGTATCGAGCTTGGGAAGCTAGCGCTCTACCATTGAGCTACGCCCGCACAGGATCCGCCGTGCAGGCGGATCCGGTCAACAACGAAACCGAGTTTACCCCAGTTCTGCGGCTGGCCGGAATTCAGGCCGGCTGGCCGGCCGTGGAGGCTTCCCGTTCGCGGGCTTCGGCGATTTCCTCTGCCCGGGCACGGTTGGCTTCCTCCGTCAGCGCCGCGCCGGCCGAGGCATCACGGGTCAGGTTTTCACCGGTCTCGGGGTCGAACAGGTGCATTTTCCGGGTGTCCAGCCACAGTTCGGCGGAGCGTCCGCCGCGAATCCGGCTGGCGGCATCCAGCGTGACCACGATCTGCGGCCGCAGTTCCTCGGCGTCCATCTCGCTGGCCAGCGAATTCAGCAGCTCCCGCACGGCGGGATCCGGGTCGAAGTTGATGTAGCCGTACTGCTCGTTGCCCAGCCACTCGGTGTGGGTCAGTTCGGCGATGAACGTGGATCCCCGGTCCTTCTTGTGTTCTTCCACCAGGGAGGCGTCCTCAAAGAACTCGGGCCGCAAACCCGCGAGCACCACCTTCCTGCCTTCGGCCGCCCTGGCCCTGTCACCGGACACGGGGATGTCGCCGATCGGAGTCTTCAGGACGTTGCCCTCCAAGGTGGCCGGCAGGAAATTCATGGACGGCGATCCGATGAAGCCCGCCACGAACAGGTTGACGGGCTGCTCGTAGAGTTCCCGCGGGGAAGCGATCTGCTGCAGCAAGCCCTTTTTCAGCACCGCCACCCGGTCGCCAAGGGTCATCGCCTCGGTCTGGTCGTGCGTGACATAGACGCTGGTGACTCCCAGCCGCCGTTGCATCTGCGAGATCTCGGAGCGCATCTGGCCGCGCAGCTTCGCGTCCAGGTTGGACAGCGGCTCGTCGAACAGGAAGGCATCGGCCTGGCGCACGATCGCCCGGCCCATGGCAACGCGCTGCCGCTGGCCGCCGGACAGGTTTCCCGGCTTGCGCTCCAGGTGGTCGGTCAGTTCCAGGGTCTTCGCGGCGTCGGTGACGCGCCTCCGGATATCGTCCTCGGTGAACTTACCCTTGGCCAGGCGCAGCGGGAACGCAATGTTCTCGAACACGGTCAGGTGCGGGTAGAGGGCATAATTCTGGAACACCATGGCCAGGTTCCGGTCCCGGGGGGCCTTCTCGTTGACGCGCTCGCCGTCGATCAACAGGTCGCCGGAGGTGATGTCCTCCAGCCCCACGATCATGCGCAGAAGGGTCGACTTGCCGCAGCCGGACGGGCCCACCAGGATAATGAACTCGCCGTCGGCGATGTCGATGCTGACGTCGTTGACGGCGGCGAAACCGTCACCGTACTCCTTGACGAGGTTTTGCAGCGTGATCGATGCCATGGGATTTCCTTTCCTGCCGCGGGCTCAGCCCTTGACGGCGCCTTGGGTCAGGCCGGAGACGATTTGGCGCTGGAACAGCAGGACCAGCAGCACGATGGGAATGGTGACGATGATGGCCGCCGCGGAGATGGCGCCGACGGGGGATTCGAACTGGGAGGCGCCGGTGAAAAACGCCAGCGCCGCGGGAACCGGCCGCGCCGCTTCGGTGGACGTCAGCGAGATGCCGTAGACGAAGTCGTTCCACGCGATGAAGAAGGCGATGATCGCCGTCGTAAAGACACCGGGTGCGGCCAGCGGCACGATGGCCTTGCGGAACGCCTGCCAGGTGGTGGCCCCGTCAACCTGTGCGGCCTGTTCCAGTTCCCACGGGATCTGGCGGAAGAACGCGGCCAGGGTCCAGATGGAGATCGGCAGGGTCAGCGAGAGGTAGGGGATGATCAGCCCGGGCCAGGTGTCATAGAGGCCGACGTTCCGCCAGATGTTGAACAGCGGCGTGACGATCGAGATCACCGGGAAGATGGACACCGCCAGCGCGGTGGTCAGGATGACCTTCTTGCCGGGAAAATCCAGCCGCGCGATGGCGTAGGCGCACAGGGTGGCCAGCACGACGGCGATGAAAGTCGCGATCAGCGCGATGCCGATCGAGTTCCGCAGCGAGCTCAGGAACAGCTCCTGCGCCGAGCCGACCAGGATCTGCTCGTAGTTCGAACCCGTCCAGGTGTTGGGCAGGAACTGTCCGGAGGTCAGTTCGCTGGGCAGCTTAAACGAGGTGGCCAGGATGGACGCCACCGGGAACAGCGCATAAATAAGCACCAGCACGGAGATGATGGTCCAGATGACCCGCTCCTTGGTCCGCGACGCTCTCATCACTTGCCTCCTCTCTGGCCGGCGAGGTCCACTTTGAAGAGCTTGACGGCGATGAAACAGATCAGCAGTACGCAGACGAAGAGCAGCACGGACACCGCCGAACCCAGCCCGATCTCCAGCCGCCCGATCGAGGTCCGGTAGGCCAGCAGCGACAGCACCTCGGTGCCGAACGCGCCGTTGGTCATGATGAACACGTTGTCGAAAATGCGGAACGCATCCAGCGCGCGGAACAGGACGGCCACCATGATTGCCGCCTTCATGTTCGGCAGGATCACCCGCCGCATCCGCTGCCACCAGGTGGCGCCGTCGACCTCCGCCGCCTCGGTGAGTTCGTCGGGGACCTGGGCCAGGCCGGCGAGCAGCAGCAACGAGATGAACGGCGTGGTCTTCCAGATCTCGCTGGCCATGATCACGCTCAGCGATGTTCCGGTGTTGGCGAACCAGTTCAGGTCGGGATCAATCCCGGGCACCCAGTCGAACCATGAGTTCACGAAGCCGGAGTTGATATCGAACATGTAGAACCAGGCGAACGCGGACACCACGGTGATGATGCCGTACGGGACCAGGATCGCGGTGCGCAGCCAGCCCCGCACCGCCTTCAGCGCCTTGTGCATGACCAAGGCCAGCGCGAAGCCCAGGACGAGTTCGACGACGACGGTCACCACGGTGATCAGCAGCGTGACGCCCAGGTCCCGCCACCAGACCATGTCCGTGAGGATCACGCCGTAGTTGCCCAGCCCGATGAACTCGCGCTCGTCGGGCGCGGTGAGGCGGTAGCTGAAGAGCGAGTCGAACACGGCCTGCAGGATCGGGTAGGCGGTGACGGCCAGCATGATGACGAAGGCGGGACCGGCCAGCAGCCAGCCCAGCCGCCGCTCGGCCTTGGCGCGGTCGCTGTACTGCTGGACCGCGCGCCGCCGCCCGGCCCGTCCGGTCCCGCTGGCGGGCTGGGTGGGGATTTCGGTCGAGGTGCTCACAGCAGGTTCTCCCCCCGTAGAACGGAGACGATGAAGTCTGAGGTTTCCTGCGGCGTCGTGGCCGGATCCACTTGCGACGGCGGGGCGAAATTCTGCTGCAGGCTGGTGGAAACTTCGTTGTAGAAAACGGTCTGCGGCCGCGGCGCGGACAGCTCCAGTGATTCGCGGATGGTGTCCGCCATCGGGAAGGACTCCTCGATCCGCGGATCCTCGTAGGCCTCCGTATTTGAAGGCGGGTTGCCGTTGGTGATGAAGTACTCGGCCTGGTTCTCGGGGGTAACGATGCACTCGATGGCCGCGTAGGCCAGGTCGGGATGCTCGCTCGCGGCGCCGACGCCCAGATTGATGCCGCCCAGCGGCGGAGCGGCGGGGTCGGTGTCGTTCATCTGCGGGTAGAGCGTCCAGCCGATGTCCTCGATCAGCGAGGGGTCCACCGTGCCGTCTTCCGCGGCGGTGTTCGTGGCCGGCCAGACGAACGGCCAGTTGACCATGAACGAGCCCTCGTCGCCCTGGAACAGGATCATGGAGTTGTTCTCGTCCTGGGTCGGCAGCCCGGGGCCGCCCAGCCCCTCCCGGCCGATGGTGGAGATGACCTCCGCCGCAGCCGTCCCGGGCTCCCCGGCCAACCCCAGCTCTATCTGGTCGGCTTCCGCCTCGGGGTTCTCCAGGATCTGCCCGCCTGCCGATTCGACCAACGCGTTCAGCCACACGGTCATGGACTCGCCGCGCTGACCCTGGACGCCCAGGAACTTCTCCTGCTCGGCCGCGGCATCCATCAGCTGCTGCCAGGTGACCGGCTGCGTCATGTCCAGACCGGCGGCTTCGGCCACCGACTTCCGGTACCACAGCAGTTGGGTGTTGGCCCAAAACGGGACGGTGACCAGTTCGTCTTTCCACGTGGCCCCCGCGAGCGCGCCTTCCACCACGTTCTGCGTGGTGCGCTCCGCAACATCGTCCGGGACCGGCGCCAGGAACCCGGGCTCGGCCAGTTCGGGGATGAACGGCGGGTCCAGGCTCATGATGTCCAACGACGAATCGCCGGCGGCAAGGCGCCGCGCAAGCTGCTCCCGCTGGGAGGCCGCGTCATTGGGCAGCAGCGACGTCTCGATCCGGTACTCGCCGTCCGCCTGATCGGTGCACAGCTCGGCGATCGTCGCCTGCCCGCCGTCGTCGGGGTTGATGTACCAGGTCAGGGTGGGAGTTCCATCCTCGGGGCTGCAGCCCGCCAGCAGCGTGGCTCCCAGCGCCAGCGTCACCGCCGCCCCCAAGCGGGCTGTCGCGCGCCGGCGGCGCCGCCGGTTTTCGTCCTTGGGCATCGGCATGAGCCTCCCATTCTGGTAGACGCACTGGCCGCCCGGCTTCCGTTGCGCTTTGTGCCACGCAGCCTTGTGAAATAGAGCGTATTCTCCTGCAGGCGAATGCGCCATGGTTCGGGGGAGGTCGGGGGACGGCGGTCCGGGGAATACCGCACGCCGGGCGGCACGTTGTGCCCCGTACCGCCGGGCAAGTGCCCGGCAATCGATTGAGGGAAGGCGAGCATGACCACTCCACGCGACGAGACCCGCCGGCGGGAAAGCTGGCTCCGGTTCAGGGACAACCGGAACCAGGCGCTGGCAGCGGAGCACGGCTGGCTCACGCTCACCTCGCTGCAGTGGCTGCCGGCCGAGCCCGCGCGGCTGGAAAAGATTACCGGCTTGTGGAGCGCCACCGGGCCGGCATCGGGCGGCGGCCACGCCTCGTTGACGGCGGGCGCCGAGGACGGCCTGTACCTGGCAGACAGCGGGGAGCCGGCCGTCGGCACCCTGACGGCAGCCCTGGGAAACGAGGAGTCGCTGCTCTGGGTGCGCCGCGGCAGCCTCGCCGTCGAATTGGCCGTCCGCGGCGACCGGTACGCCATCCGGACCCGGGACAACGACTCGCCCAACCGGCAGGACTTCGACGGGGTCCCGGTTTTCGATTACAACCCGGACCTGGTGGTGGCCGGCCGGTTCGAGGCGTATCCGGAGCCCCTCACGCTGCAGATAGCCACCTCGAACCCGGACGTGGGAGGCATCGCCACCGCCGTCGGCACGGTCAGCTTCGAATTGGGCGGAACCGTCCATACCCTGGTTGCGGAGCAAGAGAAACTGGGCGCCTTGTCGCTGAACTTCCACGACGAAACCAACGGAGACAGCACCGCCGGCTGGCGTTCCGTGGTGACCCGCCGTCCCGGCCCCGACGGCACGGTGCTGATCGATTTCAACCGGGCCACCAACTTTCCCAGCGCCTTCACCGAGTTCGGCACCTGCCCGATGCCGGTGGAAGGCAACATCATTTCGGCCCCGGTGGAGGCCGGGGAGCGCCGCATGGGCTGAGTATCTCCGGGAAAGGTGGCGCTTGCGGCTTCTCTGCGGCAGGATCAGCGGATGGAACCAACGGCGGGAGACTTCCGCACCATCACCGATGACCTGGCCGGCCGCTTGGCGGAGCTCCCTGACGATGCCTGGGACAAGCCCGCGCTGGAGCTGGAGTGGAGCTGCCGCGAGACGGTGGCCCACATCATGGACGACTTCGCGTTCTACGCCCTGCAGCTGTCGGGGCGGAACCCGCCGCAGGACGGCTACGTGGCGCTGCTGGACCCGCCGCCCTGGCGCCCGGGCGGGCCGCAGATCCTGTTCTGGCCCGACCCTGCCACGGGAACGGCCGGCATCGCCAGTTGTTTCGATGCCGCCGCGGGACTGCTCTACGCGGTGACGGCCGCGGCCCCCCACACCCACCGTGGTTACCATCCGGCCGGGACCTCGGACGCCTCCGGTTTCGCGGCGATGGGCATCGTCGAAGCCGTGTTGCACGGATTCGACATACTGGCCGTCCACGGGGTCGGCTACCGGCCCGACGAAGGCGTCATACGACGGGTGCTGAACCGCATCTTCCCGGCGGCGCGGCGCACCGACGATCCCTGGCAGGATCTGCTCCGCGCCAGCGGCAGGACGCCCGAAACCCGCGGCCGGACGTGGCGGTGGGACTCCTCGGTCCGCGGCTGAGGGGCCCAGCGCGGCGGCGGGGCATTCGCGGCGCCGGGGCCGTAGGCTGGTAGCAGGCCTGCAACGAGGCAGGAGGACCGACGGAAGCCGCCATGACCGTAGACAAGAACACCCGACGTCTCGAGGACGAGATCGAGACTGATTTCTCGGACAAGATGAGCTATGGCTCCTACCTGTCCCTGGGCCAGTTGCTCTCTGCCCAGCACCCGGTCAGCAGCCCGGAGCACCACGACGAGATGCTGTTCATCATTCAGCACCAGACGTCCGAGCTGTGGTTGAAGCTGGTGCTGCACGAGCTGCGCACCGTCCGGCAGAAGCTGCGCGACGACGACTTGCGGTTCGCCATGAAAGGCATCGCCCGGATTAAGCACATCCAGCGCTCGCTGACCGAGCAATGGTCGGTGCTGGCCACGCTGACGCCGTCCGAATACGCCGAATTCCGCGGCGATTTGGGTGCGGCGTCGGGCTTCCAGTCCTACCAGTACCGTGCCGTGGAGTTCCTGCTGGGCAACAAGAACAAGGGCATGCTGGCCGTCTTCGCGGACGATCCGGCCGCCCAGGCCATGCTGGGCGAGCTGTTGGAACAGAGCAGCGTGTACGACGAATTCCTGGCCTACCTGCACCGGCACGGCTACCCGGTTCCGGCGGAGCTGCTGGACCGTGACGTGACCGAGGCCCACGAGTTCAACCAGGAACTGGTGGGGACGTTCAAGGCCGTCTACGAGAATGCCCGCGCGAACTGGGACGTCTACGAGGCCTGCGAAGAACTGGTGGACCTGGAGGACAACTTCCAGCTCTGGCGCTTCCGGCACCTGAAGACGGTGGAGCGGACCATCGGGATGAAGCATGGCACCGGCGGATCCTCCGGCGCCGGCTTCCTTCGCCGGGCGCTGGAGCTCACCTTCTTCCCGGAGCTGTACGCGGTGCGCACGGAAATCGGCAAAGCCTGACCACCGGCTTCGAAGCTGCCGGCGGAGGCCGTTCGTTCCCCCGCCGACAGCGGCCCGGTGGCCGCCACCGAGGGTGCTGCGGCCCGCCTGGTTCAATCGTCGCACCGCTGACACCGTTCCGAACAGGGGCACGGTGCAAAAGCCCGGGCGGCGGCCGCGTCATGCGTCAGGGGAGAGCGCCGGTCCCGTGTATTTTTGAAGGGTGCTGATCTCCGACCGCGATATACGTGCCGAACTGGACTCCCAACGCATCGTCCTGGATCCGTTCCAGCCGGACATGATCCAGCCCTCAAGCGTCGACGTGCGGCTTGACCGGTTCTTCCGGCTGTTCGACAACCACAAGTACGCCCACATCGACCCGGAGCTGGAGCAGCCGGAGCTGACCCGGCTGGTGGAGGTGGACCCCGAGGAACCGTTCGTCCTGCATCCCGGCGAATTCGTGCTCGGCTCCACCTACGAGACCGTGACGCTGCCCCATGACATAGCGGCCCGGCTGGAGGGCAAATCGTCGCTGGGCCGGCTGGGCCTGCTGACCCACTCGACCGCAGGATTCATCGATCCCGGCTTCTCCGGACACGTGACGCTGGAACTCTCCAACATGGCGACGCTGCCGATCATGCTCTGGCCGGGCTCCAAGATCGGCCAGTTGTGCTTCTTCCGGTTGTCCTCGCCGGCCGAGCATCCGTATGGTTCCGGCGTATACGGCAACCGTTACCAGGGCCAGCGCGGCCCCACGGCCTCGCGCAGCTACCAGAACTTCCACCGCACCGTCATCGAACGCTGACGCCGGCCGGCCGGGCGGCTCAGGCGCGGGGCGTACTGGCGCGCTCGATCCGTGCCGGTGTCTTGACCGGCAGCAGCGCCAGCAGGCCGGCGACCAGCACGACGAGGATCCCCAGGATGCCGTGGCGCTGTTCGCCGAAGACGGTGATGGACAGCGCAAACAGGGACGGGGCCAGGAAGCTGACGGCGCGCCCGGTCGTGGCGTAGAGGCCGAAGAATTCGCCCTCCTCGCCGCGCGGCGCGAGTCGGGCCAGGTAGGCCCGCGACGACGACTGGGCCGGCCCCACGAACAGGCACAGCAGCAGGCCGAAGACCCAGAACGTGGTGTCGCCGGTCCAGGCGTTGCCGAGGAACACGTGGTTCCCCGGGCCCAGCGCCAAAATGGCGACGGCGGCGACGATCAGCCCGACCAGCGCCCCCACGATGACGTTCTTCGGGCCGATGCGATCGTCCAGGATTCCGCCGACGACGGCGCCGATGGCGGCGACAACGTTTCCGGCGATGGCGAAGACGATCACCTGGCTGAGCGAGAAGCCGAAGGTGCCGGCGGCGATCACCCCGCCGAAGGTAAACACCGCCGCGAGCCCGTCGCGGAAGATGGCGCTGGCGATCAGGAAGAAAATCGTGTGCGGGCTGGAGGTGAAGATCGCCTTGATGCGGCGGAAGAGCAGTCCGTAGGACGCAAAAAAGCTCAGCGACGCGGCGGCAGGCTGGCGCGGGATCTCCGGGACGGCGAACAGTACCGGCAGCGCGAAGGCCATGAACCACACGGCGCAGAACACCGCCACCAGGCGGATGTTCAGCCCGTTCTCCGCCGTCGCGCCGAACCAGCCGGTTTCGGGCAGGACAAACCCGACCAGCACCAGGGCCAGCGCCACGACCCCGCCGACGTAACCCATGGCCCAGCCGAAGCCGCTGACCTTGCCGATGGTCGACGGCGTGGAGATCTGGGTGAGCATCGCGTAGTAATTCACGTTCGCGAACTCGAAGAAGATGTTGGCCAGCGCAATGAGTCCCACGCCGAGGAAAAGGAAGCCGGGGGAGGGGAAGACGAAGAAGCACAGGCCGGTCAGTACCGCGACGGCGACGCTGTTGAGCCCGAGCCACAGCCTGCGGCGGCCGCCGGTGTCGGAGCGTTGCCCGGTGACCGGGGCCAGCAGGGCGATGGCCAGCCCGGCGATGGCCAGCCCGTAGCCGAGGATTTCGGACGCGAAGGCCTCGCCGCCGAACGCGTCGCTGGTCAGATAGACGGTGAACACAAAGGTTGTCATGACCGCGTTGAAGGCGGCGGAGCCCCAGTCCCAGGAGGCCCAGGCCAGGACGTGTTTTTTATTCAACCGCTCCGCGGCCGCGCCGCCCGCCGTGTGGGTTGCCGGAATGCCGGCCGACTCAGTCATACCGCGATGCTATCCGTTTCGCCGGCTGCGAACTCTGAGCAGCGCCGGGAGCCGCGTGAATCTTTGGCGAACAGCCGGATCGCCCGCCCACCGCGGCCTTCCTGCCCGCCCGCCGCGGGCTTCCCGGCCGCTGTCCGCGGCCCTCCGCGGGCGCCGCGCCGTCTATGCCATGGGTAGAATGGACCTTGGCCCTGTCCGTCTAATCCTTGGCAAACCCGAAGGAAGTTCCGGAGTATCCTCGTGCTGATTGTGCTCACCCTGCTTTTTGCGGTGGCCTTTATAGCGCCCTTAATTTTCCGGAAACTCGGCCGTTCAACGTTCTACATCCTCGCCGCGGTTCCCGCCGCCGGATTCGTCTGGCTGATCGCCACGTTCGACAACTACACCGGGTCGAGCCAGGCAGCGCTGGACGGCGCTCCCAACGCCCCGCCGTCGGAGGTCTTCGCGTGGGTCCCGGGCCTGCAGCTGGAACTGGCCTTTCGGATGGACACCCTCGCGGCGGTGCTGTGCATTCTGATCCTGGGCGTCGGCGCCCTGGTGCTGTTCTACTGCGCCCGCTACTTCAAGGCGGACGACCCGGACATCGGTCCTTTCGGCGCGCAGCTGCTGGCCTTCAGCGGCGCCATGTTCGGCCTGGTCACCGCCGACGACCTGATCCTGCTCTACATTTTCTGGGAACTCACCACCGTCCTGTCCTACCTGCTGATCGGGTACGCCAGGCACCGCCTCTCGGCGCGCCGGTCCGCGTTGCAGGCCCTGATGGTTACCACCCTCGGCGGGCTGACCATGCTGGTTGGCCTGCTGATCATCGGCCAGACCGCCGGCACCTACCGGATCTCCGAGATCCTCGCGGCAGCCGGAACGCTGATGGCGCACGGCCAGATCATCGACATCGCCATCCTGCTGGTACTCATCGGCGCGGTCAGCAAGTCCGCGCTGGTGCCCCTCCACTTCTGGCTCCCGGCGGCCATGGCGGCGCCGACCCCGGTCAGCGCCTACCTCCATGCCGCCGCCATGGTCAAGGCCGGCATTTACCTGGTGGCGCGGCTGTCGCCCGGATTCTCCAGCACCGACTACTGGCACGGCGTCGTGCTGGGGCTCGGGCTGCTGACCATGCTGGTGGGCGGCTGGCAGGCCATGCGCCAGAACGACCTGAAGCTGATCCTCGCCTACGGGACGGTCAGCCAACTGGGCTTCCTGACCCTGGTGGTCGGGCTCGGTTCGCAGGAAGCCGCGCTGGCCGGAATGGGCCTGCTGCTGGCCCACGGTTTCTTCAAGGCGACGCTGTTCCTGGTGGTGGGCATCATCGACCACCAGGCCGGAACGCGTGACATCCGCGAACTGTCGCACCTGTACCGGAAGGCCCCGAAACTGTTCGCGGTCGCCGTCATCGGTGCCGCGTCGATGGCGGGCCTGCCGCCGCTGCTGGGCTTCGTCGCCAAAGAGTCGGTCTACGAAGCCTTCGTCCACCGGGCTGAAGTCTCCGGCTGGGCGGGGGGCCTCCTCCTGGCCGGCGTGGTGGCCGGATCCATCCTGACCTTTGCCTACAGCGCCCGCTTCGTCTGGGGCGGGTTCGCGGCCAAACCCGGCCGCGCGGCCATCGAGTTCAAGCCGATTCCGTGGGCCTTCCTGGCGGCTCCGGCCGTGCTCGCCGTGGCCACGGTGGTGTTCGGACTCTGGCCCGCCCCTGTGGAAGCCGCCGTCGCCCCCTACGCCGGACTCTTCACCCTGGACACCGCGGCCACGCACCTGGCGCTGTGGCACGGATTCACGCCGGCGCTCGGGCTGACCGTGATCACCATCGCCGCCGGTGTCGCCCTGTTTCTGCTGCGCACCCCGATAGCGGCCTTCCAGGCCAGGGTCCGCTTCATCCCGGACGCGGACCGAATCTACCGCGGCATCATCGGCGTGCTGGACGAGGTGGCCATCTGGGTCACCGGCCGGACCCAGCGGGGCTCGCTGGTCTTCTATCTGTGCGTGATCCTGATCGTGGCGATCGTGACTCCGCTGAGCGCCATCGTCCTGATGGACGCCCCGCTGCCCCAGAGCGTGGTGTGGTTCGATACCCCGGCCCAGGCCATCGCGGGGCTGATCGTGGCGGCAGGCGCGCTGGGCGCCATCCGCGCGAACAAGCGCTTCATGGCGGTGTTGATGGTCTCGGTGGCCGGCTATGGGCTGGCCTTCATCTTCGCCATGCAGGGGGCACCGGACATTGCCCTGACCCAGCTGCTGGTGGAAACAGTCTCGCTGGTGGCCATCGTGCTGGCCCTCCGTTCCCTGCCGGCCCGGCTGTGGCTGCGCACGCCTGGGCGCTTCAAACTGCTGCGCGCCATCATCGGAGCCGCTTTCGGCCTCACGATGATCGTGATCGCGATGACGGCGATGGCGGCACGCACGGCAGATCCGGTGTCCCTGGCCATGCCGCAGCTGGCCTATGAGGGCGGTGGCGGCGAGAACATCGTCAACGTCATCCTGGTGGACATCCGGGCCTGGGACACCTTCGGCGAGATCTCGGTGCTGGCGCTGGCAGCTACCGGCGTGGCCAGCCTGATCTTCATCCGGAGCCGCGGGGAGAAGCGTCCGGAGCCCGTGGACGCCGTGGCCAGTGGATCGGTGGGGCGCGGCTACGAGACGATGGCGCACTCCGACCGCGAGGCGGCGGCCCTGGCGACCGCCCGCAAGTTCGCCCTCGTCCCGCGCGACGCCTGGCTGGTGGCCGGCCGGACCCTGGCCCCGGAACGCCGCTCCATCATCTTCGAGGTGATCACACGCCTGCTCTTCCACTCGGTGATGATCTTCTCCGTCTACCTGCTGTTGACCGGGCACAACCTCCCCGGCGGCGGATTCGCCGGCGGCCTGCTGGCCGGTATCGCGCTGACCGTCCGCTATCTGGCCGGCGGACGGATCGAGCTGGCCGAAGCCACCCCCATCAGCGCCGGCCTGCTGCTCGGACTGGGGCTCGGGGCCGCGGCGCTGACCGCCGTCGTCCCGCTCTTCCTGGGCGGCCAGGTCTTCCAGAGCGCGATCCTTGAATTCAGCCTCCCGGTCTTCGGTGACCACAAATTCGTCACCTCGACGATCTTCGACATCGGGGTCTACCTGGTGGTGGTGGGTTTGGTGCTGGACGTGCTGCGCAGCTTCGGCGCCGAAATCGACGAACGCACCGAGGAACGGACCCACGGGCGCCGCAAGGCCGCCGAACTGCAAGTACCCGCAACGATCGAGGAGGAGGTGTCCCGGTGACTGTGAACCTGACGCTGCTGCTGGTGATGGGCGTACTGTTCGCCGTGGGCGTCTACCTGATCCTCGAACGCAGCCTGACCCGGGTCATGCTTGGCCTCATGCTCATCACCAACGGCGCCAACCTGCTGCTGCTCAGCACCGGCGGGCCCGCGGGCCTAGCACCCCTTTTCGGCGGTGACATCCCCGCCGACGCCTACAGCGATCCGCTGCCGCAGGCATTGATCCTGACCTCCATCGTGATTTCCTTCGCCGTCACCGCCTTCATGCTGGCCATCATTTACCGCTCCTGGGTGCTGGGACGGCAGGACGAGGTCCAGGACGACATCGAGGACCGCCGGGTGGCCAACCAGCCCACCTTCGACGCCGAGGACGACGCGGAAATTCCGGCCGAGACCACCGAGTTCGTGCCGCCCGACGAAGCCGAAGAAACGCCAGCCACCACCAGGTCACGGATGGAGAGGAAGCAGTGAACGCCGCCACCCTCGCGCCGCTGGCAGTAGTCCTGCCGCTGTTGGGTGCTGCCCTGGCATTCGTGCTGATCCGCCACCCCAACGCCCAGCGCCGGACCGGTGCCACCACCCTCACGTTGACGCTGGCACTGGAAGCCGTGTTGCTGGCCTCGGCGTGGACCAACGGCGCGCAGGCGGTGAACCTGGGCGGCTGGCTTCCCCCCTTTGGCATCACCCTGGTGGTGGATGAGCTGTCCGCCCTGATGCTGGTGGTCTCCTCCGCCGTCAGCCTGGCGGTGCTGCTGTATGCCTCCGGGCAGGGCATGACCGACGGCGACGAAGAAGGCCCGGTCTCAATCTTCCACCCGACCTACCTGATCCTGGTGGCGGGGGTTTCCAACGCGTTCCTGACCGGCGACCTGTTCAACCTGTACGTCGGCTTCGAAATGCTGCTCACGGCCAGCTACGTGCTCATGACGCTGGGCGGCACCAGCCCGCGGATCCGCGCCGGGGTGACATACGTCGTCGTCAGCGTCATTTCCTCGGTGCTGTTCCTGGTCTCCATCGCGATGATCTACGCGGCCACCGGGACCATCAACATGGCCGACCTGGCGATCAAGCTCGGCCAGTTGGATCCGGCCACCCAGATGACGCTGCACCTGATGCTGCTGGTGGCCTTCGGCATCAAGGCGGCGGTATTCCCGCTGTCCTTCTGGCTCCCCGACTCCTATCCGACGGCGCCGGCGCCGGTGACCGCGGTGTTCGCCGGCCTGCTCACCAAGGTAGGCGTCTACGCCATGATCCGCACCGAGACCCTGCTGTTCCCCGGCGACCGGCTGAACACGTTCCTGATGATCGTGGCGGTGCTGACCATGGTGGTGGGCATCCTCGGCGCCGTGGCCCAGATCGACATCAAGCGCATGCTCTCGTTCACGCTGGTCAGCCACATCGGCTACATGGTGTTTGGCCTGGCCATGTCCTCGGTCGTGGGGCTCGGCGCGGCGGTCTACTACGTGGCGCACCATATTACGGTGCAGACCAGCCTGTTCCTGGTGGCCGGCCTGATCGAACGCCGCGGCGGAACCACGAACATGGACCGGCTGGGCGGCCTGGCCAAGCTGTCGCCGCTGCTGGCCATCCTGTTCTTCGTCCCGGCCATGAACCTGGCCGGCATCCCGCCCTTCTCCGGCTTCCTGGGCAAGATCGGCCTGGTGCAGGGCGGCGTGGAACTGGGCACCCCGGTCGCCTGGGTGCTCGTCGCGGGCAGCATGGTCACGTCGCTGCTGACCCTGCTGGCCATGGCACGGGTCTGGAACCGCGTGTTCTGGCGCCGCCCCGAAGACGCCGAGCACCCGGACCCGGTCCTGGTGGCTACCAAGCCCGACGGGTCCGCACTGCGGACCACCCGTCACGTGGAGAACGCTCCGCACGGGCGGTTCACCGGGCGCGGCATCGTTCAGCTGCTGCCGCTGCCCATGGTCTGGCCGACGGTCGGGCTGGTGGCGATGGGCGTTGCCCTGACGGTGTTCGCCGGGCCCCTGTTCGAGCTCAGCGACCAGGCGGCGCGGGAGATGCTGCAGCGCACCCCGTACGTCGAGGCCGTCCTGGGCGAAGGCGCCCTGCAGGAGGGGGGCCAATGAGGAAACCGCGCATCTCCCTCTGGGTCGAGCTGCCGCTGCTGGCCTGGCTGGTCATCCTCTGGGGCTCCCTGTGGCAGGATTTCAGCCCGGGCAACCTGATCTTCGGCCTGCTGATCGCGTTGCTCATCGTGAACCTGTTCTATCTGCCGCCGGTCGAACTCAGCGGGCGCTTCAATCCGCTGGCCGGCGGGATCTTCGCCGCCACGTTCGTGTGGCAGGTCGCGGTCGCCAGCGTCCAAGTCCTGTGGCTGGCGCTGACCCGCGGCCCGACGCTGCGCAACGCGGTGGTGGCGGTCCGGCTGCGAAGCCGCTCGGACCTGCTCGTGACTGCCACCGGGCACGCCATTTCGCTGATCCCCGGCAGCTTCGTGGTGGACGTGGACCGCTCGACGTCCACGCTGTACCTGCACGTGATCGACGTGGCCACCGAGGAGGCCGCCGAGCGTTTCCGTGCACAGGTGCGGCGGATCGAGGCCGGCCTGATCCGGACGATGGGCACGAAGGAAGAACTGGCAATGGTCAAGGCCGAAGGTACCGGCAGGGGAGGTGCGGTGTGAACGGGGACATCATTCCGGTTGCGCAAATCGTCGTGAGCGCGGTGCTGGCCGTGGCCGCTGTACTGTCGCTGATCCGGCTGCGCCCTGCCAACCCCGCCGTCGTGACCCAGTACATTGCGGACAACCCCGAGGTCGGGCCGTGGCTGGACCGCTTCCAGCTCTTCGACGTCTAC
>NZ_JBNHGL010000034.1:0-23283 GCF_059091245.1 Arthrobacter sp. Y3225116 | reverse complement strand
GAACGTCAATCCGCGGTGAGCACACCAGCCGTCGCGGCAACAAGAACCTCAAACGGGCCCTGTTCCTCTCCGCCTTCGCCGCACTGCACCATCCGCCGCTCCCGCCGCCAACAACTCACGGGCCGCAGGCCAGCCTGCTCAACAGCACGACGGCGGAGCTCCCGCCGCTTCCGCGGGTACGGCACCTGCGTCGGCGGGAACCTCCGGATCTCCGGATGGGACCGGCGCCGCGGCCGCAGCCGCGGCCCAGGCGTCTTCCGCCCAGCCGCCTTCCGCTCCGGCATCCGCCAACGATTCCAGCCGTCCGACTGTCCCGTCGTCGGTGTTCGGGAACCCGCGGGACGGCGGCAGGCAGGACGCCGGCGTGCAGGTCCCGTCCGACGCGGCCGGCCAGCAGAACGCTGCTGCTGGCTCCTCCGGCGAAAGCGCGGCCGACTGGGGTGGCACCTGGGGCGCCATGCCGGAGCCGGCTCCGGCAACCGAAGCACAGCACCCCGCTCAGCCGGCCGGAGACCAGGCCCGTGGATCGGGCCAGCCGGCTCAATCTCCCCGGAACACGGCAGCGCCGTCAGCGGCAGGCAACGAGCGGCCGCAGGCACAGGGCCAGCCCCCGGCGCAGCAGCCCGGACCGCAGCGGCAGGCGCAGGCAGCACCGCAGGCTCCGGCACGACCGGAACCGGTTGCACCACAGGCGCAGGCTTCGGCACAACAGTCTCCCGTGCGCCCGGAACAGGCCGCGCCACCGGCGCAGGCCCCGCGCCAGGGCCAGTCCGGCCCGCAGGCGTCCGGGCAGATCGAGATGATCCGCCGCGCTTGGCCGGAGATTTTGAACACGCTCAGCGGCATCCGCAAGGTGACGTGGATGAACGTCAGCACCAATGCCTCGCCGCTAAGCCTCGACGGCACCGCGCTGACGCTGGGTTTCAAGAACCAGGGTTCCGCCACCAACTTCAACAATGGCGACCACGCGGACAACGTGCGCCAGGCCATCCAGCAGGTGCTCGGCATCGACCTGCAGATTCAAACCGTCGAAGACGCGTCGGTGACAGCGGGTGAGTCAAACCCAAAAGTACCTACTAGCCGGCCGCAGCCGGCAGACGGATGTTGGTCCGCCAACACCGCTACGGTAGGTGCGCCCGCGCCGGTTTCGGGACCGGTTGGGCAAGTTGATCATCGGCAGCCGGCACCAGCCGCCGAGATGACCGGCTTCATGGCCGGCTCGGGCTCGGCGCCTGCTCCGTCTTCTGCTGAACCGACGATGCCGGCAGCCCCGGCCGAACCGGCCGGCTCGGCTATGTCGACCGGCGCCGCAACGTCCGGCTTCTCCGGTGGTCCTGCGATGTCGGGGGGATCCGGCGTATCCCCTGCTTCGGCCGTTTCCGGTCCGTCTGCCCCCAGCGGGGTCTCCGCGCCTACGGGCCTTTCAGCCGCAAGCGGGATGTCGGCGGCCACCGCCGCTTCAGCCCCCAGCGGCATGTCCGCGGGCTCGAGCCTGTCGGCGGCCACCGCCGCTTCGGCCCCCAGCGCCACCTCCGCCGCGTCAGGGGCATCAGCATCCAGCGGCTTCTCCGGGGCCACCGCCGCGTCAGCGCCGTCGGCCGAATCACCGAACAGCGCCTCCGGCAACGGCCAGCGACCGCCTGCCCTGCCAGGGGAGAAGCCGGTTTTTGCGAAGCTGGCCGAGCGGATGGCGGCCCCAGGGGCTCCCACCGCTGTCCCAGTGGCAGCCGGTGCGCCATCGGCCTCGAACCACTCCGGCTCGGCCTTGGCAGGCTTCCCCGCCCCCGCAGCCCCCGCAGCTCCCACAGGTCCAGCATCTCCTGTCTCTTCAGCAGCGGCGGTGCCCGGGGCTGCCGACCAACCGAACAGCCAGCCCACCGGCGCCTTGTCGACAGCATCACCAAGCACGTCCGCCCCTTCCGCCCCGGCACAGCAGTCTCCGTACGACGACATCCCGTACGCGAACGACGAACCGCCCGCCGAGGAATGGGAAACGACGCCGGACCGGCAGATGCCCGGGCAAAAGCGCAGCCGTTACCAGCAGTTGCTGGACCAAGCCAAGGCCACGCGGGCGACATCGGCCGCCGCGGCGCCGTCCCCGGCAGCCCGTGACCTAAACTTGAAGTACGTCGAGGACATCCCCAGCGAAGACGACGAGGCCATCGAAGATTCCGGACTGGTGGGCCGCGCTGCCATTGAAAGGCTCCTCGGCGGACGCCTGATCGAAGAACGAAGCCTCGACGGTTCCTAACCGCCCGCGGAGATTGAAGGTTCAGTGTACGAAGGTGCTGTCCAGGAGCTGATCGACGAGCTCGGCCGCTTGCCTGGAATCGGCCCGAAGTCCGCCCAGCGCATCGCGTTCCACATTTTGGAGTCCGATCCGGCCGACATGAAGCGGCTCGTTGACGCCGTCACCCACGTCAAGGAGCGGGTGAAGTTCTGCTCCATCTGCGGGAACGTCTCCGAACAGGACACCTGCAACATCTGCCGCGACCCGCGCCGGGATCCGACTGCCATCTGCGTGGTGGAAGAGTCCAAGGACGTCATCGCGATCGAGCGCACCCGGTCGTTCAAGGGCCGCTATCACGTGCTTGGCGGCGCCATCAATCCGATCGGCGGTGTCGGTCCGGAGCAACTGCGCATCCGCGAGCTGCTCGGCCGCCTCTCGGACGGACAGATCGAGGAAATCATCATCGCCACCGATCCGAACCTCGAAGGCGAGGCGACGGCGACCTATCTGGGCCGGATGCTCAAGACCATCGGCATTCCCGTTAGCCGGCTGGCGTCCGGCCTGCCGGTCGGAGGCGACCTCGAGTACGCGGACGAGGTCACGCTGGGCCGCGCCTTCGAAGGCCGCCGCATGCTCACGTAACAACCCGGCGGCCCAGAGGCGTCAGTGGGCGGACCTGTTCCGCGTCAGTCGGTGGGGTCGCGCGCGTGGCCGGGCACCGGCGTCGTTATTACCCTGGCCGGTCATACTGGCCGTCCGCATTCTCCGCCCTACCCTTGGCGGCGCTAGAATTGCCCTTGCCGCGCCGTGTCCGCAGCCGGGATGCGCGGCAGCAAATCCATGAGCCCGGCGGCGCGCCCTGGCGGCCGCGGTCCGGGCCCCAACCCAGGAGTTGTTTAGAGAACACATGAGCCTGATAGTGCAGAAGTTTGGCGGTTCCTCAGTATCGGACGCGGAGGGGATCAAACGCGTGGCTCAACGCGTGGTCGACACCCAGGCCGCCGGCAACCAGGTTGTCGTCGTCGTGTCCGCCATGGGAGACACCACCGACGAACTGCTGGATCTGGCCAACCAGGTCTCCTCCAGCAGCAGCAGCGCCCGCGAAATGGACATGCTGTTGTCCGCCGGCGAACGCATCTCGATGTCGCTGCTGGCCATGGCCATCCAGGAATTCGGCTCCAGGGCCCAGTCCTTCACCGGCAGCCAGGCCGGCATGGTCACCGACGCCATCCACGGCAGGGCCCGGATTATCGACGTCTCCCCGCACCGGGTGATGACGACCATCGAAAAGGGCGAGATTGCCATCGTCGCCGGCTTCCAGGGCATCAGCCGGGAAAGCAACGACATCACCACGCTGGGCCGCGGCGGTTCCGACACGACGGCGGTGGCGCTGGCTGCGGCCCTGGGCGCCGACGTCTGCGAAATCTACACGGACGTGGACGGCATCTACACGGCCGATCCGCGGGTGGTGCACAGCGCCCGTAAGATCGACACCATCTCCAGCGAGGAGATGCTGGAAATGGCGGCCTCCGGCTCCAAGATCCTGCACCTGCGCTGCGTCGAGTACGCCCGCCGTTTCGGCGTGAAGCTGCACGTGCGCTCGTCCTTCAGCACGAACGAGGGAACCTGGGTACTGCCCAACCCCGACGACAAGATCAAGATTCAAGAGGGAGAACCCTTGGAACAGCCCATCATCTCCGGCGTTGCCCACGACCGCTCCGAAGCCAAGGTCACCATCCTGGGCGTGCCGGACATTCCCGGCAAGGCCGCGGAGATCTTCGGCATCGTCGCCGGCGCGCACTCGAACATCGACATGATCGTGCAGAACATCTCCACCCGCGGGACCGGCAAGACGGACATCTCCTTCACGCTGCCCATGGTGGAGGGCAAGGAAGCCCTGGAGGCACTCAACGCGGCCCAGGACGTGGTGGGCTTCGAGGGCATCCTCTACAACGAAAACGTCGGCAAGCTCTCGCTGATCGGGGCGGGCATGCGCTCCAACCCCGGCGTCTCCTACAAGTTCTTCGAAGCCCTGCATAAGGCCGGCGTGAACGTGGACATGATCTCCACCTCCGAGATCCGCATCTCGATTGTCACGCACGCCGATCTGCTGGACACCGCGGTCCGCGCCGTCCACGCGGCATTCGACCTGGATACCGACGAGGAAGCCACGGTCTACGGCGGCACCGGCCGCTGAGGCAGTACGGGCGGAATCGGGCAGGGGCCGTCGGCAGTCAGCCGACGGCCCCTTCGTCCGGTGGCTGAGCCAGCTCGGACGGACCTGAAATCGGGGCGGGGATCAGGACTTGCGCGGCCGGCGGTAGGCATAGGCGTGGCCGGGTCCGCGCTCCACTTCGATCTCGGCCAGTTGTTCCTCGGACGCCTTCTCCGCTGCGTCGTGCCTGTGCACCACGGGGGAGTCAGCCTCGATCCGATCGGCAGGGCCCCAGACCTTCGCCGCCTTTTCCGTGGCGCGCATAAAGCGGTCCATGAAACGCCCATTTCCAGCCATCTGAATCACCTTCTTGCTCAGAAGAATCCGTGGCATCAGTTTAACGAGGAGCGGTACGGAAGGACAGAGCGGGGCTAGGCCGGCTTCTTCGGCACGATGTAAGTGCTGCCGTCCGCCCGGGTGACCGTTTCCCACTGCGATGCTTCGGCCTCGCGCTGCTTGAGCAGCGCCTTGTTCTCCTCGGTCATGGGATGGTCGACGCCGCTTTTCTGGGCCGGGCCGAAGACGATGCGGAACTTGCCGGTCGCCCGCATGAACGCGTTGACGCGGGACTTCTTCTCGGTCATGGGCGTGATCCTTCTTCCGGTGCCCGGTGGACTCTGGTGGGCATTCAACCCCATAATAGGGCACGAACAATTAGCGCACGAACTGATGGATGGTGATGGCCGTGACAGCCACAGTGGGGACGACGGACGACCTGCTGCTGGAGCACCAGTTGTGCTTCGCGCTGTCGGTGGCGTCGCGCAGCGTGGTGGCCTCCTACAAGCCGGTGCTGGAGAAGCTGGGCCTTACGCATCCGCAATACCTGATGATGCTCGCCCTCTGGGAGCAGAGCCCGCGGATGGTCAAGGACCTGTCCGAGGCGCTGCAGCAGGAACCCGCCACCCTGTCCCCCATGCTCAAACGGCTGGAGCAGGCCGGGCTGGTGACCCGGGAGCGGGTGGAAGGCAACGAGCGGGCGCTGGCCGTGGGACTGACTGATGCGGGCCAGGCGCTGCGGGAGGAGGCACTGGCCGTGCCCGGAACCATGCTGGCGCGTTTGGGGCTTGAACGGGAGCAGTTGCGTGAACTGAACGCCTCGATGCATGCGCTGATCAAGGCCGCGCGGGAAGCCAAGGACTAGCGCCAACGTACGGAGTTGCCGGAAGATGCAGCGGGAGGGTGGCCGGTGGACGTATCCCCCGCCCACCCTCCCGCTTGTTCAGGTGCTGTCAGCGGCCAGGACCGCCGACGCCGCTAGCGGCCGGAGCGCTGCCCGGGTTGCGGCGAGGCACTGCCGTCGACTATCACGGCGGCACCTTCAGCTGCCGGCGCCTGCGCCGCGGCACCGTTGCCGGAGACGTTTACCGTCACCGCAGTGGCCGCGCCGTCGCCGAACTTGATCAGGCCCACCCAGCTGCCCGCTGCCAGGCCGGACCAGGCGGCGGTTACCGTGCCGGTCTCGCCGTTGGCCAGCTGCAGCGGATCCGGGCTGACCGCCAGGTTGCCGGCGTCACCGCTCAGCGCCACCGTGTCGATGGTTCCCTTGCTGGCCTTGCCGTCCGGGCTGCTATACAGGTGCGCGATGGCATAGTACGTGCCCGGCGCCGGATTGTTGATGGCCAGGGACTCGCTCGCCGACGCCGTGGCCGCCGAGATCACGGTACCGGCGGGGGTGTAGACGTACAGATCCCAGTCCGCCCCCGGGTCGGCCGCGGTGATGGAGAACTGCGCCAGCGTGGCACCCGCCGGCACCGCCTGCGGGGCAAATCCGGTGCTGCCGTTGGAACCGATCACAGCGGGCTGGCCGGGGACCTTCTCCACCGCAGTGGCGTTGGCCTTGGCCAGGCCCTCGACCGCGAGGTCGATCGGCGAGTTGGTGCCCGAGGTGACCTCGATCGTGCCGGTGCCGTCGCCGCCGTCGGAAGTGAACGCCACGCTGGCGGGGGCCACCGCGGTGACCGGCCGGACGGCGATGGGCGAGGCGACCGCGTGCTGCCCGCCGGAGCCCTTGGCCTCTTCCGTCCAGACCAGCTCGCCCATGGTGAACTGATCCAGCGGCGCATCCGCGTTCTCAAAGGTGACCTTGAACGAGCGTTCCTGGCCGGCCTTCTTGAAGGTCAGCTTCGAGGGCGAGACCTTCACGTTCACGCCCGGCAGGTCCACGTCCACCGTGTAGGTGCCGGGCTTCAGGGCGGTGAGCGTGCGCTCCACGGTGACCTTGCCGGCCAGCTTCCCGAGGGCGAACGAGGGAACGTTGATGTCCTTGGACTCGACGGTGTCCCGCTTCTTCAGGCCCAGGTCCAGGCCGGTGCCCTGGATGAAGCCGAGCCAGTCGTTGATATCGGCATCGTAGGCCAGGCCGGGATCGCCCATCCGGGCGGTATCCACGTGGCCGGCGCCGGTGGCGAAGCGGTCTTCGTTCACCGAGCCGTCCTCGGTGACCAGGTCGCCGGCGGTGGTCATCATCGCCGACTTCACGGTGGCCGGGGACCACTTGGGGTTCTTGGCCAGCAGCAGCGCGCCGAGGCCGGCCACGTGCGGCGCGGCCATCGAGGTGCCGGACATGAAGCCGCTGGTCTCGCCGCCAACCACCGGGGAAACTCCGGCGAGCACGTTCACGCCCGGGGCCGCAACGTCCGGCTTCAGCAGGTTCGAGTCCACCGCCGTGGACGGACCGCGCGAAGAGAACTCGGCGACCTGCGGAACCGGGCTCTGCGGCAGCCCCGTGGTGTCACGGTCGCGCAGCGCCGCGGTCAGCGACGGGTCAGCGGCAACCTTGTCCTTGATGGACGGGTCGTCGATGTGCACGGTGGGGACGGCGTGCAGGTCCAGGTCGAGCGACCCGGGCGTCACGTTGACGAGCACCATACCGACACCGCCGGCCTGCTCGACGGCCACCGACTTGTCCGCACGGGCGATCACGCCGCGGTCGCAGATGACGATCTTGCCTTCGACCTTGGCCGGATCGAGCTTGCCGGGGTAGCACAAGCGTGCCTCGTCACCGGTGGCGCCGGCCGCACCGGCCTGCGCGGAAAGGATCAGCGCCGTCTGCGGAACCTCGCGGTTCATGATGGACGTGCCGCGGTACTTGGTGCCGTCCGAGAGTTCCACGGTGCCCTGCAGTTCATTGGAGAACGTGCTGGCCGCCACCGTGGTCACCCAGGGCGCGCTGTGGTTGACGGTGGCGGGAGCCGGACCCGAGTTGCCGGCGGAGGCTGAAACAAAAACGCCCACTTCGGCCGCGCTCAGGAACGCCACCGACACCGGGTCCAGCACCGAGTTGTTGTTGCCGGAGATGGAGTAGTTCAGCACGTCGACGCCGTCGAGGATGGCCTGCTCGATCGCGGACACGGAGGCCGATGTGTAGCAGCCGCCGGTGGCGTCGTCGTTGTCCTCCCAGCAGATCTTGTAGACGGCGACCTTGGCGGCCGGCGCCACACCGTTGCCCCTGCCGAAGTCGCGGCCGTCAACGGTCTGCGTCACGCCGCTGTTGCCGGCGGCCGTGGTGGCGGTGTGCGTGCCGTGGCTGGCGATGTCCAGCGGGGAGATGGACTCCTGCGGGTGCCTGTCTTCCGGCGGCACGTAGGCCAGGAAGTCGTCGGCGTAGTAGCGGGCGCTGAGCACCTTGGAGTTGCATTCGGTGCCGTCGAAGCCGGAACCTTCCTGGCCCGGCTGGCATTCGCCCAGGAACGTGCTGCCGTCTGCCTTGAGCATGGCGATCTTGCCATCCGGCGTCAGGTACGGTTCGCCGACCTTGGCCTGGCCGGTCAGCGGCTTGACCTCTTCGCCGGCCAAGAAGTCGCTGTCCGGGTAGTAGCCGGTATCGATCACGCCGACCACGGTTCCCTTGCCGGCGTTCTGCGCGCCGCCATACTGTTCGGCCCAGACGCCGTTGCCGCCGGGCAGGTTCAGGAAATCGGTGCTGGAGTAGTCCGGGTGGTGCTGCTCGTCCGGAGCTACCGCCGCCACGCCGGGCTTCTTGGCCAGCTCGGCGGCCTGCAGCCCGGTCAGCTCCGCCGCGAAGCCGTTCACCGCCGTCGTGAAGCTCTTCCCGATCTTCACGCCCTGGGAGGCGGCGACGTCGTTCTGCTGCTCCTGCAGGTGTGCCCGGTACTTCTTGGCGTTGGCGCTGTTTCCGTTCAGCTTTTCGCCCGGCGCGGGCTTCGTTGCCGCGATGCCGGACACGCCGCCTTCATAGGTGGCCAGCGGATCGCCGGAGAGCATCACGATGTAGCGGCCGTCCTCGTAAACGGCCTGCTGGCCATCTGGATTCGAGCTGATGGTGCGGGCAAGGTCGGCGGGTGCGGCCGCCGCCGGGCCGGCGAGCCCGGAGAGGATCAGCGGTATCCCCAGTGCGAGTGCCGCGGCAGAGCGCAATCCCTGCCGGTGCACAAAGCTGCTGCTTTGCTGTGTCATGAGAAGGAAATGCCTTTCATCCGGTGGACCCGACCGCTTTGGTCGGCCCGCAGACGCAGCCGAATGCCTATCCTGCAGGCCGTACGGCCCGCAGGGTATTGGATTTCCCCGGCGTGCGAGGCCGGCCCCATCCCCAACTGTGACAACAGCCACATTGGTGCGTCTGTGGGATCAAAGTACCGCACCGAGAGGTCTGAAAGAACCGTTTCACCCTTCTTGGGTGCGGCATGGCGGAAATTGCCTGCGCGTACTTCCCTGCCGGGGCCGGCGGTGCTATAAGCCGGGTGCCAATCTGCCGCGGCGGCTGGGACAATGGAACCATGGCGCCGCTGGTTCTCCTCGACCGGCTCCGGGTGCTCGAACCGGAGCAGTGGCTGCCGCGCGCCCGGGCCCACGGCGAGCGCGCCCGCCGCTTTACCGAGCCCTACCTGCAACGCCGCTCGGCCGGGCTGAAACACCCGGTGGAAGACTTCCTCTTCACCTATTACAGCCTCAAGCCGGGGCAGTTGGAGCGCTGGCATCCCGGCGCGGGCGTGGTGTTGACCGGCGCCGACGCCGGCGAGCGCCGGGGGTGGAAGTTCTACCGGGCGCCGACCGCCGCCGAGTGCCGCACCGCGGGTGTGGAGCACGACGCCGGTGCGGTCACCTTCGACGCCGAGGCCTTCCTTGCGGCGCGGGGAACCGCCGTGGCGTTCTCGCGGGAAATCCTCGCCGGTGCCGCGTCGCGGCCAGCCCGGTTCGGCTGCTTCGGGCTGCACGAGTGGGCCATGGCCTACAAGTCACGGCTCAACGGCGTCCGCCACGACTACCTTGACCTGCGGCTCGGCGCCGAGGGAACGGACCAGGTGGTGGACGGCAGCCGGATCAACTGCTCGCACTTCGACGCCTTCCGGTTCTACACGCCGCAGGCCGTACCGCTGAACACGCTGCAACCCACCCGGGAAAACCAGCGGCAGATGGAACAGCCCGGCTGCCTGCACGCCAACATGGACCTGTACAAGTGGGCGTACAAGCTGGCCCCGGCGCTGCCCAGCGAACTGGTGATGGACTGCTTCGAGCTGTCCTGGCGGATCCGCGAGCTGGACATGCGGGCCTCGCCTTACGACCTCTCGGGCTGGGGCTACGAACCGGTCAGGATCGAGACCACCGAGGGCCGCGCGCAGTACGTGGCGGCCCAGCGGGCGTTTGCCGACGAGGCCCAGGCGCTGCGCCGCCGGCTCCTGGGCGCTCTGGACGTGCTGGAGGCATTGGATGTGCCGCAGGCCCTTGATGTGCCGCAGGCGCTTGATGTCCCGGACCGCGGGACGGAGGGAGACTCGTCGTCGCACCGTGCGGGCGCGCGGCGAACCGCTCCGGGAAACATCCGAACGGAGGACTGACCATGGCCCTTGAGGCGGAGCGTCCGAGCACACGGCGGGCCCGTTGCCGCCAAGCGTCGGTGCTTTTTTCCTGCCTGCTCTTCCTGCCCTGGCTTGCGGCCTGCGGCCAGGGCGACCAGCCGCAGCCTTCCCCTGGCATCGCCGTTCCAGCGTCCCCGGGCGACGGCGAGACCCCTTCCCCGTCGGAACCCGCTCGCTCGGAACCCCCGACGGTACCCGCTCCCTCGCGACCGGCCCCCTCTGTACCCGCCCCCTCGAAACCCGCCCCGTCGGAAACCGCTCCGTCGGAACCCGTCCCGTCAGATCCCGCCCCGAAGGAAGACCAGAAAGGCGTGGCCGTGGATGCCGAACTATCCATCATGCTGACCTCCGCCGACAGCACCGCCCGGTTTGAGCAACTGTTGGTGTGCCGGGATTCCCGTCCCGCCGATGGTTCCACGGTCAGCGACCCGGAGGGCGCGTGCGCGGCGCTAGCCAAGCACGGGGACAGGGTCTTCTTCGAGCTGCCCGATCCCAACCGCCTCTGCACCCAGCAATACGGCGGTCCGCAGCAGGCCCATGTCACCGGCACCTTCAACGGCCGCGAGGTGAACAAGCACTTCTCCCTCACCGACGGGTGCAAGATCTCCGAGTGGAACGCCATGGCCGCCCTGCTGGGCGGCCGCGCCGGCGAAGTTTAGCGCCAACCAGATCGACGTCCCCGTTGCCGACCAGGTCAGCGGCGCCGTTGCCGGCCGGGTCAGCGTCGTCGTGGCCGGCCCGGGTCAGCGTCTGCCGTGGCGTCAGCGTCGGCCGTCGCGCATGACTTCGCTCACGCGGCGGTCAAGATCCTGGCGTGCGGCACGGGCGGTCCGCCGGTCTTCGCGCTTCTTCCGGATGACCATCCGCCCCAGGCCGCCCAACACGACGGCGGCCAAGATGGGCAGCAGCATCGACTGCGGCTTCTCCGTCATGGAGACCATGCTACGAGCCCCGCTGGCCGACGGCACGGCTTTGCCGGGATCCGCCGTCGTCGTCCCGTAAAATCAGCACCCCGCGATGCCGGTAGAATGGTGCTGCAAGCTCGCGGAGCGCTGGGTCAGCGTGAGACGGCACCAATTGTTGGATTGACACTGCACTGAGTTCCGCGCGCCTCGCTTCGTTTGAAGAGCACAATCCAAGCACAGGAGTGGCCGGATGCCCCGGATCGTTGTTGATGTCATGCCCAAGCCCGAAATCCTTGATCCGCAGGGCAAAGCCATTGCCGGCGCGCTGAACCGCCTGGGACTGGCCGGCTTCAGCGAAGTCCGCCAGGGCAAGCGCTTCGAGCTGACGGTTGACGGCGAGGTGACCGAGGAACTCCTGGAACAGGCCCGGCATGCCGCCGCCACGCTGCTCTCCAACCCCGTGATCGAAGACGTCACCCGGGTGGAGGTCATCACCGAGGCGACCATCGGGGCCGGCGAATAATGACTGAGACTCCCCTGATCGGCGACTTCTCGCCCGCCCCGGACGCAGGCCTCTCAGGCGCGCGCATCGGCGTCGTCACCTTCCCCGGCACACTGGATGACCGCGACGCGGCCCGTGCCGTCCGCATTGCCGGCGGCACCGCCGTCAGCCTGTGGCACGGCGACCACGACCTGCAGGGCGTGGACGGTGTGATCATCCCCGGCGGCTTCTCCTACGGCGATTACCTGCGCGCCGGCGCCATCTCCCGGTTTGCCCCGCTGATGGACCAGATTGCCGACGCCGCCAACGCGCAGCACGATCCGCTGCCGGTGCTGGGCATCTGCAACGGCTTCCAGGTGCTGACCGAGGCGCACCTGCTGCCCGGCTCAATGATCAAGAACAACCACCTGCACTTCCTCTGCCGCGACCAGAGGCTGCGCGTGGAAAACAACACCACCGCTTGGACCAGCCAGTACGAAGCCGGCGCGGAGATTGTGGTGCCGCTGAAGAACCAGGACGGCCAGTACGTCGCCGACGAAAAGACCCTGGACGAGCTGGAAGCCGAGAACCGCGTCGTGTTCCGCTATTCGGACGGGAACCCGAACGGGTCGCGCCGCGACATCGCCGGAATCAGCAACGCCGCGGGCAACGTGGTGGGCCTGATGCCGCACCCCGAACACGCCGTGGAGGCCGGCTTCGGCCCGGACTCTTCCGCCTTCGGCGACGTCGAGCTGCGCGGCGGCACCGACGGCCTGGGAATTTTCACCTCCGTTTTGACGAAGATTGTGGCAGGTGCCAAGTAAATGACCGAGACCAATCCGACCAGCGCATCAGTCGATACCCGGCTGGAAACCGAGGCCGAGGCACGCAATGAGCACGTGCAGAGCTACGGCGGGGCGGCCGACGCCGTCGAACGCGCCGAGGGGCGTCAGTTCAACATCGACACCGTGGAGCACGCCGCGCAGACCCCGGACACCGAATTGCCCTGGGCCGAGCTGGGTTTGAAGCGCAACGAGTTCGACGAGGTCGTCAAGGTGCTGGGCCGCCGGCCGACCGCCGCCGAGCTGGCCATGTACTCCGTGATGTGGTCCGAGCACTGCTCCTACAAATCTTCCAAGGTCCACCTGCGCCAGTTCGGCGACAAGGTCACCGAGGACATGAAGAAGCACATGCTCGTGGGCATCGGCGAGAACGCCGGCGTGACGGACCTGGGCGACGGCTGGGCCGTCACCTTCAAAATCGAGTCGCACAACTCGCCCACCATGGTCGAGCCGTACCAGGGCGCCGCGACCGGCATCGGCGGCATCGTGCGCGACATCATTTCCATGGGCGCGCGCCCGGTGGCCGTGATGGACCCGCTTCGCTTCGGCGCGATCGACCACCCGGACACCGCCCGGGTGGTCCACGGTGCGGTCGCCGGCATCGGCGGCTACGGAAACTCGCTGGGCCTGCCGAATGTCGGCGGCGAGGTCGTCTTCGACTCGGTCTACCAGGGCAACCCGCTGGTGAACGCCCTGGCCGTGGGCGTCATGCGGCACGAGGACATCAGGCTGGCCAACGCCTCCGGCAAGGGCAACAAGGTGGTGCTTTTCGGCGCGCGCACCGGCGGCGACGGCATCGGCGGCGCCTCCATCCTGTCCTCGGAGTCCTTCGACGACACCAAGCCCTCCAAGCGCCCCGCGGTCCAGGTCGGCGACCCGTTCGCGGAGAAGGTGCTCATCGAGTGCTGCCTGGAACTGTTCAAGGGCTCGCTGGTCGAGGGCATCCAGGACCTGGGGGCGGCCGGCATCTCCTGCGCCACCTCGGAACTGGCATCGAACGGCGACGGCGGCATGGACGTCGAGCTGACCTCGGTGCTGCTGCGCGATCCGACCCTGACGCCGGGCGAAATCCTGATGTCCGAGTCGCAGGAACGCATGATGGCCGTGGTTTCGCCCGAGAACGTCGAGGCGTTCGAGGCCGTCATGGACAAGTGGGCGGTGGAATACTCCTGGCTCGGCGAGGTCACCGACACCGGCCGGCTGGTGATCAAGTGGGACGGCGAGACCATCGTCGACGTCGACCCCCGCACCGTCGCCCACGACGGCCCGGTCTACAACCGCCCCTACGCCCGCCCGGGATGGCAGGACCAGCTCCAGGCCGACACCTTCCGGGCCTCCGCCGCGGGCGCCAACCCCCCGGCCGGCGCCGAGGACCTCAAGGCGGCCGTGCTGGAGCTGATGGCCTCGCCGAACATGTGCTCGAAGGACTGGGTGACCAACCAGTACGACCGCTACGTGGGCGGCAATACCGCGCTGGCCATGCCCGACGACGCCGGCGTGGTCCGGGTGGACGAGGAGACCGGTTTGGGGGTTGCCCTGGCTACCGACGCCAACGGCCGCTACACCTACCTGGATCCCTACCAGGGGGCGCAACTGGCCCTCGCCGAGGCCTACCGGAACGTCGCAACCGTGGGAGCCATCCCGATGGCCGTGTCCGACTGCCTGAACTTCGGCTCGCCGGAGGACCCGGACGTCATGTGGCAGCTGGCCGAAGCGATCCGCGGCCTCTCCAACGGCTGCATGGAGCTGGGGGTTCCGGTCACCGGCGGCAACGTGTCGCTCTACAACCAGACCGGCAGCACCCCGATCCACCCGACGCCGGTCGTGGCAATGCTCGGCAAGCTCGACGACGTCGGCCGCCGCACCCCGTCGGGCTGGCGGGAGGACGGCCAGGCGATTTACCTGATGGGCACCACCCGCGACGAGCTGGACGGCTCCGAATGGGCCAACCTGCGCGGGCACCTGGGCGGCAAGCCCCCGGTCGTGGACCTGGCGGCCGAGAAGCTGCTGGGCGAGCTGCTGATCAACGCCTCCCGCGACGGCATGATCGACGCCGCCCACGACCTCTCCGAAGGCGGCCTGGCCGCCGCCCTGTCCGAGATGGCCCTGCGCTTCGGCGTCGGCGCCCGGATCGGCCTGGGCGAGGTCTGCGAACGCGACGGCGTGGACCTGTTCACGCTGCTGTTCAGCGAATCCCAGGCACGCGCTGTCGTGTCCGTGGCCCGCAGCGAAGAGGTCCGGTTCAAGGACATGTGCGGCGCGCGGGGCTTCCCGTTCATGCGCATCGGCGTGGTGGACACCGAGAATGGCGCGCTGGACTTCCAGAGCGAGTTCTCCGTGCCGCTGGCCGAACTGAAGGAAGCCCACGAGGGCACCCTGCCGAAGTACTTCGGATAGGTTCCGCCCTGCCTGAGGGCGAGCGAAAGAGGGATGTTTCCCGCACCGCGGTGCAGGGAACATCCCTCTTCGTCTTCCCCTCGAGGACCGGCACCCTAGGAGGCCGGCAATCCGTATCGGTAGGCTGTGCCCATGACGGCACCGCAGATCTACATCAGCTTCCCCGGCACCGCCCGCGAAGCACTGGGCTTCTACGCCGACGTCTTTGGCGGAGAGCTTTCCCTGCACACCAATGAGGACTTCGGTAACAGTGCGGGACCGCCGGGGCACATAGCCCACGGCATGCTCAACGGCGTGGTCGCCCTGGCCGGATCGGATGCGGCACCCGGGGAGAAGAGCGTCCGGCTCGAGGGCGTCATGCTCTCCTTACTCGGGACCGCCGAACCCGAGGTGCTTCACGAATGGTTCGACAAGCTCGCCGTGGGCGGCCGGGTGGTCGATCCCCTGGCGCCGAAGCCGTGGGGCGCCTCCGATGGCCAGGTAATCGATCGTCACGGGCTTCACTGGCTCGTCGGCTACGAACCGGCCCGGTAACCGACACCCGGCTCGGGGCACCGCCAGCCGGTCGCAATGGTTATCCACAGCATCCACACCGCCGCGGATTGAAAGGGTCGTCTGGCAGTGGGTCCATAGGGAAAGCAGCAGGCGGCCACATTCGGTGGCCGCCTGCTGCCGACTACGAACAGGTCACTTCAGTATCTTTTCGCTTTCAAGGTTGGCGTCGAGCTGTTCCGGATAGAGGTTTTCCGTCTTGCATTCGAAGTCCGCGTACATCTGCAGTTGATCAGCGTAGTGCGGCGACTTGGTGCCGTCGGGCGCGATGAATCCGCTCTGGCCGGGCGGGGCGACCGTACACATTTCGGCACGTGAACCGAAGAGCGAGACGATGTCGTTTTGAGTGCCCCGGTTCATATAGAACGGCCCGGTCAGGTCCTCGTCCGGGTTCGCCTGGGGGACGCCGATGAAGTTCTTGTAAGAGAACGAGTGGTAGGACGTGGGGGCGGTCCAGTTGTCGCGGTCCTCGCCGTGTTCGGCCTCCAGCTTGGCGAGGGCCTGCCGGTAGGTGTCAAGCAGAACCCTCTGCTTGTTTGCGCCGTTGAAGAAGTCGATGTGCTGTTCGACGCCGGCGTCTTCACCCAGCAGTGCGTTATAGACCAGCTTGCTGCCATTCGCCGGACGGCTCAGGCTGGTGCCCTGCGAGTAGCCGGCGAAAACGGAGGCCGGCAGGTCGTCCTTGAGCACTGTCTCGAACAGGATCGGCAGCCAGGCATCCATGATCGCTGCCTCGGGGCCGTCGAGCTTGCCGTCGCCGTCACTGTCACGGCGCTGGCCGTCCCATCCTGTCAGGAGCCGGACGTCCTGGACCGCGGGGTCCTTGGCGGGCAGCGTCTTGACGGCTTCCTCGAGGAACGGTCGGAAGTAGCGGATGTTCAGGTCCGCGAACGAGGTTTCTTCGTTGATGTTCCAGATCTCGTCGGTCGTGAACTTCTGCTGGTCCTCAAGCCGCTCAATGATCTCGTTGACCCGGTCCACCGGCGACCAGTTTCCTGAGCCTGCGTTGAAGCCGGCACCGGACTGGTTGTTCCAGTTCACGATATAGCCCTGCTTGGGGTTGTAAACCTTGGGGTTTTCGGAGAATTCCCTGATGCCCTTCCACTCCATGGACCCGTCGCCGACGGCGGGGAGCCGCGGGTCGTGCCCTTCGGCGCGGATCGGCAGCTTGCCCGGGGAGACGTAGCCGATGTTGCCTTTTTTATCGGCGTAGTACCAGTTGATCGTAATGCCGACCTTCTCTGCCTGGGCCAGGTACTCCTCCCAGTTTTGGGCCTTCATGATCTTGATCCAAGCCATGAAGGACTGGATCTCGGTCCCGGTCCAGCTGCGTTTCTTCGAGTAGGCCGTGTTGTTCGCTTCGTCAAAGCTGGTCACGAAACCGTGGATGGTGGAGTAAACCTGCTGTTCGACCGGTTCCTGCCCGGCGACCTCGATCTTTTCGGTGCGGACCTCCATCGGCACCCAATCGCCGTCGTACTTGTACTCGTGAGGGTTTTCCGGGTTCAGCTGCTCCTGGTAGACGTCGTTGACGTCCAGCGGCCCGGCGGTGGATCCCCAGCTGATGTTCTTGTTGGTGCCGAAGAGGATGGTGGGGTGGGCGAACGGCGTATTGCCCGTCACGTCGTAACCGGCCCCGTGCAGTCCGATGCCGTACACGTAGGAGGGGTTGAACCAGGAGAACTGGGGGCCATTGAGCAGCACCGAGCCCTTTTCCTTGCTCTTCTTACCGCCGACGATCCAGAGATTGCTGGCCTCGGGCTGGAGGTTCGGCCAGTCGCCGCCGCCGAACTGCTTCATCCGCTCCAAGCCGTCGTCCTTCAGATCCTGGGAGACTTTGTTGAGCTTGGCCATCTGCGAGGGGCTGTCCGAGGCCAGCTGGTTGGGACGCTTCTTATCCTCGCGCGGCACGGTGGTGGGGGCGGTAGGATCTTCGATCCACTGCAGCTGATCGAAGAGGAGCTGGCCCTGCTCCGCGCCGTGTTCGGCGGTGAGCTGCTGGAGGACCTGCAGGCTGGAGAGCTCCCCGGCGCTGTCCGAGAATCGGTTGGCCATGGTGCCGACCCAGATCATCGCCACGTCGTAGCCTGACCAGCGGGAGGGCTCGAAGCCGTAGTCGGTGAACTGCTTCGGCAGCAGGACGCCGGGGTTGTCCATGACCTCGGAGACGCGCTTGTTGAAACCGGCCGCGTAACCGTCGAGAATGTCCCGGTCTTCGGCGGGCAGGGCAGCAATTTGTTCCCTGATGGCTTCCGGGTCGAAGGAGGCTCGGGAGCGCTTGTCGATCTCGACGTAGTCCGCGCCCAGCACTTCGGCAGAGGTGCCCAGAACGGCGCGTTTGGCCATTTCCAGTTGGAACATCCGGTCCTCGGCAACGGAGTAGCCGTAGCCGTAGAACAGATCCCGGGTCGTGTCCGCGTAGACGTGCGGGACGCCGTACGTGTCCCGCTTGACGGTGATAGCGCCCGATCCGAGGACCTTTTCACTGCTTTGCTGCACGGTCTCCGTGGTGTCGGCCGCCGTAGCGCCGGGGGCGGCAAGGCCTCCCGCCAACCCGGCCGAAAGGACCAATGAGAGTGCCATGAGCGCTGGTTTCGTCTTTTTCACCTGACTCCTCGTCGAATCATTTGCGATGGAACTGCATGCGAATGCCGTCGGCAGCCCCTCTGTGGGAGGGTCTGGTTACCGGCGGCAACTTAGTGTCACAACACCCGCAGCGGGTTGGCAATGGTTGCTGGTCTATTTCCCGTCCGAACGTTCATTTTTTATTGACGTGGGAGTCGGGTGCCGTGGCGCCCGCGATTTTGCCGGGATAGCTGCAGCCGAAGACCTATAATCGCCGCCATGGTGCCGGGCCGCCGGCCTATCTATTCGCTAATCGACAGACCACAAAGAGTTCTGCCCGGAGGATGAGAGCTCCCACAAACGACGACGGCGCCGCGCACCTTCCGGTGCACGGCGCCGTTCGTTTCTACGTCGGTCGCGTTCGGCCTCTAGCGTCAGGCGTCAGGCGCCCCGCAGACGCTCCACGTCTGCCAGTCGCGGATACGCGGCCTGAGTTCCCTTCTTCGTGGCCGCCAGGGCGGCAGCGACCGAAGCGAACGCCGCTGCCTCGGCCAGGGTCTCCCCTGCGGCTAGCCGTGCCGCGAGGGACCCGGTGAAGGCGTCGCCGGCGCCGGTGGTGTCCACGGCGTCAACCTTGGTGGGGGCTATCCGGGTGAAACGGCGCCCCTCCTCGGCATGTGAATCCAGCACGATGGAGCCGTCGGCGCCCAGGGTGACCACGGCGCGGTCCAGCCCCTGCGCCGCAAACTTCAAGCGCACCTGCTCCCAGTCGGCAACTGCGGCATCGGCGCAGGGCATTTCGGCGCCGCCGAGGAACTGCGAAGCCTCGTGCGCGTTGACCAGCAGGACGTCGGTGAGTTCGGCCAGGCTTCGCGGCACGGGCGCGTAAGGCGAGAGGTTGAGCAGCACTGTTGCTCCGGCGTCGTGCCCTGATCTTGCTGCCGCCTCCACGGCGTCCAGGCCAACCTCGAGGCAGAGGCACACCACGGCGGCGCCATCGAAAACGTCGCCGGCTGAGGCTACGTCATCCGGGACTACGGTGCCGTTGGCGCCGGGGGAAATGACGATGCTGTTCTCCCCCGCGGCGTCAACGGTAATGACCGCGACGCCGGTCTCGACGTCAGCGGCGCGGCGCACGCGGGAACCGTCCACGCCGGCCCCTGCAACGGAGGCCAGCAGCATGTCCCCGTTGGGGTCCTCGCCCACGGCGCCAATCAGGGCGACGTTGCCGCCGAGCCGGCCAGCGGCCACGGCTTGGTTGGCGCTCTTGCCGCCCGGGTTCACGGTGAAGCCTTCGCCACGGAGCGTTTCGCCGGGGTTGGGCAGCCGCTCGGTGTAGATGGTCAGGTCCGCGTTCAGTGAACCAACGACGACGATGCGTCCGGCCTGCGGACTCACTTTCCCACCTCGGCATCGACGGGCTTGGGGATCAGCAGCGAGGCGGCGAAGGCCGCGACCGTGATGACCAGGCCGACCACCACGGCCGTGAGGTACGAACCGCGGTCGCCCAGCGCCGAGGTGCCCACGAGCACCGCCGGCAGCACCAGGAAGCTCAGCCCGGCGCCGAGGTTAAAGGCTCCGGCGTTCATGCCCGGGAGGAAGCCGGGGTTGCCCGGGGGCGAGAGCACCACGCCGAGCCCGTTGAGCATGATGTTCGCGGTGCCGGCGTACATGATGCCGAGCAGAGCAGTGGCGGCGACCATCACCGGCAGGCTGTCCATGCCGAACAGCACGATGATCACCAGGGAGATGATGCTGCCGACCATGCCGATGCGCAGCACGTTGTTGTAGCCCAGTACCGGGGCGAGCCGCCCGCTGATCGGGCCGAAGACCCAGCCCAGCAGCGCGTAGGGGGTCAGGATGAGCAGTGCCGTTTCGGTGGGGCCGATGCCGAAGCCGGGAGCGGCGGCCTGTACGTAGGCGGGGACGATCCCGTTGATGACGGCGAAGATGCCGGTCATGGTCAGGATTGTGGTCAGCAGCGGCGCCCACGTGGAGCGCTGGCGCAGATGGACAATCTCGACCATCGGCTGCTTCGCACGCTTTTCGGTGTTCCAGAAGGCGGCGAACGCGGCGACGGCCACACCGATCAACACCAGCGAGAGGATCAGGGTCCCCGTGGAGAACCCGCCGACCAGCTTGGCGGCCTCGTTCAGTGCGGTGAGCAGGGCACCGACCGCGACAACAATAAAGACGACGCCGGTCCAGTCCATCCGCGTCCCGGCCTGCGGTTTGCTCTCGGGCGTCAGGACGGCGACGAGAACCGCGGCGATCACGGCGAGGACCACCATGAACCAGAAGATGCTGCGGAAGCCGTAGTGCTCGGCCATGTAGCCGCCGAGGAAGGCATCGACGCCGGCCACGCCGCCGTTGACCGCGAGGATGACACCCATCAGCGTCCCGTAGGTGCGCGGGTTGGACACGGCGGTGCGCAGCATGATCAGGCACAGCGGCACGGTGGGGCCGCTGACGCCCTGGATGATCCGGCCCACGAAGAGCCACGTAATGTCCGGGGCCAGCGCCGCGATCACCGAGCCAGCAGCCGTCAGCAGCATCATGCCGACGAGGATCTTCTTGCGCCCGACGATATCGCTCAGCCGGGGCAGGAACAGGGAGAACAGAGCGGCGGTGGTGAAGAACCAGGTCTGGGACAGGCCGATCGAGGCCTGGTCCGTCTGCAGTTCCTCCCCCATGGTGACCAGTGCGGGGCTGAGCATGGAGGCATTGAGCTGGAAGGCCACGCAGGCCGTCAGCAAGGCGACCATCAGGGCGGTGGTGCCGCCGCGGGTCGTCTTGGTTTCGTGGAGAACGGCGCTCATTTCGCTGCCGTCCCGAAGGTCTCGGGGGCCGCGGAGGCGGGCGCCGCCGCGGAGGCGGGCGCCGCCGTCGTCGTTGTGGTGGCGGTTCCAATCTCTACCTCGCCGATGCGGACCAGCGCATCGGTCACCAGGTTCCAGAACTTGGTGCGGTCCAGGTCCACGGCGACGGAGGTGTGACAGTCGGCCGGTGCGGGGGCGCGGAAGTCGGCGACGGTCATGCCGAGGGTCAGCTTGCCCTGCAGTTCGATGTCCACCGGGACCTTGCGGGTTGTCATCACAGTGGGGTCGATGACGTAGGCGACGGCGCACGGATCGTGGACCGGCGGGTAGTCGAAGCCCTGTGCGTCCTTGTAGGTTTGGGCGAAAAAGTCCATCAGTTCGCGGACAAAGCGGGCCGGACCGGTGCCGACGGCTTCGATCTGCTCGACGATGTCGGGGGTGGCCAGCGCCTGGTGCGTGAGGTCCAGTCCCACCATGACCAGGGGCCACTTCTCGTTGAAGACGATGTGGGCGGCCTCGGGGTCGATCATGATGTTGAATTCGGCCACGGCCGACCAGTTGCCCACGTGGTAACCGCCGCCCATCAGCACGACTTCCTTGACCCGCTCGACGATGCGCGGTTCCTTGCGGGCGGCCATCGCGATGTTGGTCAGGCCGCCGGTCGGGACCAGGGTTACGGTGCCCGGTTCGTGCGCCATGACCGTGTCGATGATGAGATCAACGGCGTGGCGCGGGTCCAGCTCGATGGCGGACTCCGGCTGCGCGGGGCCGTCCATGCCGGACTCGCCATGGATGTCCGGCGCGGTTTCGATGGTGCGCACCAGCGGCCGGTCGCAGCCGGCGGCGAACGGGACACCGGTGATGCCGGCGATCGTCCCCACGGCCAGGGCGTTCTTGGTGACCTTTGCCAGGGTCTGGTTGCCGACAACGGTGGTCACGGCGAGCAGTTCGATGTCCGGGTTGCCGTGGGCCAGGAGCAGCGCCACGGCGTCGTCGTGCCCCGGATCGCAGTCCAGGATGATCTTCTTCGGTCCGGGCGTCGCGGAAGTGGCGTCCATGTATTCTCTCCACGTCATCGGGGCCCGCCGCAGCGGGAATCTGGTCACAGGAAGTGTGACACCCCCTTCCGGTCCACGTCAAACGCTTGACGTAACCGCGCGTCAAGCGCTTGATGCCATGTGACGGTTGCTTACGCTTATCATGGGCTCATGGATTCCGCCCGCCCTCCCCAGCGCCCGCCGCGCGTCGGCCGGCGAGTGACCGCGGCGATGGTGGCGGCACGCGCCGGCGTCTCCCCTGCGACGGTTTCTCTGGTGGCCAACGGCAAGACGCGCGGGCGGGTGTCCGCGGACAACATCTCCCGGGTCAGCCAGGCCATCGCCGAACTCGGATACGTGGTGGACAGCGTGGGCAGTTCGCTGGCCAAGGGGGTCAGCTCCATTGTGGTTCTGGTGGCGCCGGACATTTCCAACCCGTTCTTCGCCAAGGTCGTTGCCGGGGTCCGGGAATCCCTCGGCGCGGACTTCCAGCTGCTGCTCTCCGTCACCGAAGCCGGCGAATTTCCCCGCGCGGATGACATCCGCCGGCTCCTCGCCCTGCGCCCGGCAGGCCTGCTGGTGGATGCCCCCGATGCCGCGTTCCTCGAGGACCTCTCCGCCACGGGCCCCCTGGTGCTGCTCGACGCGCCCGGGCTGGAGGCTTATGCGCCGTCCGTCAACCTCGACGTGGCCCACGGCGCCCGCGAACTCGCGGCGCATCTGGCCGCCTCCGGCCACCAGCGGGTGGCGTACCTGGACAGCGTGACCGGCACAGCCACCTTCGCCATTCGCCGGACGGCCTTCCTGAAGGAGGCGGCGACGCGCGGGATGACCGCGGACCCGGGTCACCTGATCAGCACCACGATCGACGTCGGCGCGTCGGCCGACGCGTTTGCCGCCGCCTGGCCTGAATGGCAGCAAGCTGGTGTCACCGCCGTCGTCTGCGCCACCGATACCCACGCGTACGGCGTGCTGCAGCAAGCGCGCGTTGCCGGCGTGCGGATCCCGGACGAACTCGCGGTCGCCGGCTTCGACGACCTGCCCTACTCCGCCACCAGCAACCCCGGCCTCACCAGCGTCCACCTTCCCGCCGCCCGCCTCGGCCTCACGGCCGGAGAACAGCTGCGCGGCCTGATCGAAGGCCGCGACCTCGAGCAACCCCAGCTCACCTTGGAGGCCTCGCTGATTGTGCGCGGCTCCACGGAGCGGATCGCCGCCAACTAACCAACGACGGCGCGGTGCGGGCCGGTGCGGCTACACCTTGCGCCAGTCGTGGCCGGTCACGGCCGCCCCGGCCTGCGGTCCCATCTGCAGCATGCCGCCGTCCACCACCCACGATGCCCCGGTGACGTAGCCGGCTTCCGCGGAAGCCAGGAAGGCGATCACGGCGGCGACCTCGCGGGCGTCGCCGGGCCGGGCCAGCG
>NZ_JBNHGL010000033.1:0-23386 GCF_059091245.1 Arthrobacter sp. Y3225116 | reverse complement strand
TCCCCTGCCGGCTGTTCCCCGGCGGCTAGCGCGGCGTCGGGCGCCGTGGCGGTGGGGGAAGCGGCGGAGGCATCGCCGTCGTTGTTGGGGCCGGTGGGCGCCGCTGCGGGCAGTTCAACGTCCAACTGGTCCTGCGACGGTGCCGACACAGTGGGCTTGCGGCGGGGCCGCGGCGGTTTCTTGGCTGGTACCTCCGGCGCGTCGACCGGAGAGGAGGTAGCGGGAATTACCTGTTCATTGTCCATTTAAAGTTGTGCTCCAACCCTTGCGGCACCGGCCACATCCCGGTGCCCTTGGGGGCATGTAGCCGGGTATCCGGGTGCCTTGGGCTGCCCGACACCGAAAGTCGTCTTGGTATCACCCGAGCTCGCGCCATCACGTGGGGCGCGGCACACCCGGGGACCAGCGGCGCTTTTCCGTCTGCCGTAACCTTCTCTTCACCGGCAGGGCCGCCCGGCGGATTCCCAGCGCCCATCCGGATTGATGGGCTCCTTGTTCGGGAAGCGTCGCCGACGGACCTGGAAGCCTGTCGCTGGACCAACAGCAGCATGTGGGGCTGCTATTAGCCACGATCATTCTCTCACACCGGGTGCGATTTGGTGAGTAATGGGCGTTCTCTCCGGCGTAGAATCGAGCCACATGCCCCCTAGCCCGAGGAACACGGTGCAGACCCACGCGCAGACCTCCACATCCCCGGCCGCTGCCGCCGCCGGCCAACTCCCGGACAGCGGGGTTCCCGGCGTCGCCCGGGAGAAGCCCTTCGCGTGGCTACTGCTGGCCACCGGCGTTGTCGGCTGGATCATGTCCGGCATCCTGGTGCTGGAGCGGCTGGCCACCTACGAAAATCCGGGCCATGTGACCAGCTGCGACATCAACCCGTGGGTCTCCTGCGGCAAGGTGTTCCTGCACTGGCAGGCCGGGCTCTTCGGCTTCCCCAACCCGCTGATCGGGATCGTCGCCTTCGCGGTTCCCATCACGACGGCGGTGGCGATCCTTGCGGGGGCGCGGTTCCGCGGGTGGTACTGGATGGGACTGCAGGCCGGCGTCACGCTGGGCTTCGTCTTCGTCGTCTGGCTGTGGAGCCAGGCGCTCTACGACATCCACATCCTGTGCCTGTACTGCATGGGCGTGTGGGCCGCCATGATCCCGATGCTGGTGCACACCACGGCGCGGAACCTGGCGCACGGCGTGATCAAGGCGCCGGCGGCGGTGGTCCGGTTCGCCGGCAGCTGGGCCTGGACGCTGACCGCCCTGCTGTGGATCGTGACCGCCGGGACGATCTTCCTGGCCTTCATCGACGCCTTTTTGGGCTGACCAAGATCGTCTTCCCTGGCTGACCGGGACTGCTTGGACTCGCCGCAATTGCCTTTCCCGGGCTGAACCCGGACAAACCAGAGGCCGCGTCCCCGTCGGGGGCCGCGACCTCTGCTGCTTTAGGGGTCTAGGAGAACCAGATCCCGATCTCGCGCGCGGCGGACTCAGGCGAGTCGGAACCGTGCACGAGGTTTTGCTGTACCTTCACGCCCCAGTCGCGGCCGAAGTCGCCGCGGATCGTCCCGGGGGCGGCGGTGGTGGGGTCGGTGGTGCCGGCCAGCGAGCGGAAGCCTTCGATCACCCGGTGCCCCTCGAACACGGCGGCGGCGACCGGGCCGGAGAGCATGAACTCGACCAGCGGCTCGTAGAACGGCTTGCCGATGTGCTCTTCGTAATGCTGTTCCAGCAGTTCGCGGGTGGCGTTGACCAGCTTCAGTTCGACCAGGGTGTAGCCCTTGGCCTCGATGCGGGCCAGGATGCTGCCGGTGAGACCGCGGGATACGCCGTCGGGCTTGACCAGTACCAGTGTGCGTTCAACGCTCACAATTTCTCCTCATTTGCTTCACGATTAGCTCCGAAACCCCGTTCAATCCTAACGGGACGCGCGGGCAGCGCAGGTCAGCGCCCGGCGTCGTCTGCCGTGCCGTCAGCCGTGCCGTCCGCGGCGCCGGCCTCGGTGCCGGCCTCCGAGCCGTGCCGGCGTTCCCATTCCGCCTGTTCCGCGTCGCGCTGCGCGTTCTCGCGGTCCAGCCGGCCGCCCGTGCGCACGGCGTACAACCAGGACAGCGCGAACAGCACGCCGACGACGAACATCACCGGTTCGACGATGCCTGTGGCGATCAGGAGCACCTGCATCGCCCAGCCGATGGCGTAGCCGGACGGGCGGCGCAGCAGGGCACAGCACAGCACGAGCAAAACGCTCAGGCCGATCCCGAGCCCGAGGATCAGCGCCGGCGGCACGTCGTCCCGGTAGAGCCCGAACACCACCAGCGTGGCGAAGAAGGCGACGAAGGCTTCCAGCAGCAGCACGGTGGAGGCGAACATCGTCTTGATCGAGCGCCGTTTCTTCGGCATGTCCGGACGCCACTCGCGCTGGGCTTTGGTCAGTTTGGCCATGGATCTTGTTACTTTCCTAGCAGGATGCGGGCGTCGGCGACCAGGGTGATGGACCCGGTGATCAGCACGCCGCCGGCGAGGTCGTTGTCGGCTTCGGCCCGGCCCACAGCCCATTCGATGGCGTCGTCGAGCCGGGGCGCGATATGCACGGCGTCCTCCGGGAAACCGGCGGCCATGGCATCCTCGGCCAGCTGCTCGGCGGGAATGGCCCGCGGCGAGTTTGACTCGGTGACGCAGATTTCGTTGGTGAGGTCGCTGAGCTGCTCGCGCAGCTGTGTCAGCAGGCCGACGGCGTCCTTTTCCTGCAGGACTCCGACCACCGGGATGAGCTTCGTGAAGTTGAATGCCTCCAGGATGGCCTGCGCGCTGGCCTTCATCCCGTCGGGGTTGTGGGCGGCATCCACGATGATCGTCGGCGCGGTGCGGACCACTTCCAGCCGGCCGGGCGAGGTCACCTCGAGGAACGCCTCACGCAGGACTTCCACGTTCAGTTCCTTTTCGCCGCCGCCAAGGAACGCTTCCAGCGCGGCCACGGCGACCGCCGCGTTCTGGGCCTGGTGCGCACCGTGCAGGGGCAGCAGCAGGTCCTGGTAGCGGCCTGCCAGCCCGTTGATCGTCAGCTGCTGGCCGCCGACGGCGACCTTGCGGGACTCGACGCCGAACTCGACGCCTTCGAAGCGGAAGGGCACCTGAAGGTCCCGCGCCTGTTCCAGCAGCACCTGGGCTGCGTCCAGTGGCTGGGCCGCGCTGACCAGGTAGCCGCCGCGCTTGATGATGCCGGCCTTCTCCCGCGCAATGTCCTCGGTGGTGTCGCCGAGCAAATCGGTGTGGTCCAGCGAGATCGGGGTGATCACCGAGACCTGGCCGTCCACCACGTTGGTGGCGTCGGTGATGCCGCCCAGGCCAACCTCGATCACTGCCACCTCCACCGGCTCGTCGGCGAAGATGGCGATGGCCAGGATGGTCACGCACTCGAAGTAGGTCAGCCGGGGCGCGCCCTCGGCGTTCAGTTCCTGGTCGACGATTTCCAGGTACGGCCGGATTTCGTCCCAGACCCGCACGAACGTCTCGTCCGCAACCGGCTCGCCGTCGATGCTGATCCGTTCGGTCACCTTGGACAGGTGCGGGCTGGTGTAGCGGCCGGTCCGCAGTCCGTGCGCCCGCAGCCCGGCCTCGATGATCCGGGCCGTGGACGTCTTGCCGTTCGTGCCGGTCAGGTGGATGCTGGCGAAGGCCTTGTTCGGTTCACCCAGGATGTCCATCGCCCGGAACAGCGGTTCCATGCGCGGTTCCATCTTGTTTTCCGGGGCGCGGCCCAGCAGTTCCGCGTAGACGCTCTCGACGCCGAATTCATCACTCATGGTTTGGTGCCCCTTCAGGATCCGGCTTTTTCCACGGACACGGCGTCGCCGTCCCCGGCCACCAGGACGAGGTCCACGGTGAGGGTTTCCTGCGAGACCAGCCCCTGGTGCAGGGTCAGCGCGTCCAGCACGGACTGGTCCGCCGTCACCGTGGTGCGGATGCGGTCGCTGACCACCAGCCCGGCATCCTTGCGCGCCTGCTGGATGCTGCGCACGTAGTCGCGGGCCACGCCCTCGGCCTCCAGTTCGGCGGTCACGGCGGTATCCAGCACCAGGAACCCGCCGCCGGGCAGCATGGTGACCGCAGCCCCGGCCGCGGCGTCCCCGGACACGACGGTTTCCAAGGAGTACTCCGACGGCTCGAGCAGCAGTCCCCCGGCGGTGACGGCACCGGCGTCGTCCACCGACCAGTCACCGGACTTGGCGGCCTTGATGGCCTGCTGCACGTTCTTGCCCAGCCGCGGGCCGGCCGCGCGGGCGTTGACCACCAGCTTCTGCGAGATGCCGAACTCTTCCGGGGCGGCGTCCGCGGCGTCGATCAGCCGGACGGACTTGATGTTCAGTTCGTCCTGGATCATCAGGGCGTACTGGCCGGAGAGCCGCTCGGCGCCCGGCACGACCACGGTCAGCGAGGCCAGCGGCAGCCGCACCCGCAGGTTCGCCGCCTTGCGCAGGCTCGAGCCGGACGAGCAGATCTGCCGGGTGGTGTCCATCAGTTCCACGAGTTCGGCCAACTGCGGGAACTCGCCGGCGTCGGGCAGGTCGGTCAAGTGGACCGAACGCCCGCCGGTCAGCCCGCGCCAGATCTCCTCGGTGACCAGCGGCAGCAGCGGGGCGGCCACGCGGCAAACTGCCTCCAGCGCGGTGTAGAGCACGTCGAACGCGTCGCGGTCCTCGTCGAAGAACCGCTGGCGGGAACGGCGGACATACCAGTTGGTCAGGGTGTCCAGGTACTCGCGCAGCGCGTCGCAGGCGCCGGAGACGTCATAGGCATCGAGCGCGGCCGTCATGTCGCGGACCAGGTCCCCGGTGTTGGCCAGGATGAACTGGTCCAGGGACTCCATGCCCTTGATCCGGTCGGTGTCGCCGAGGACGGAGACGGACTCATGGCCTGCCCCCTTGTTCGCGGAGTTGGTGTAGAGCTTGAAGAAGTGCCACACGTTCCACAGCGGCAGCATCACCTGGCGGACCCCGTCGCGGATGCCTTGCTCGGTGACGATCAGGTTGCCGCCGCGCAGGATCGGCGAGGCCATCAGGAACCATCGCATGGCGTCGGAGCCGTCGCGGTCCAGGACCTCGGACACATCCGGGTAATTACGCAGGCTCTTGGACATCTTCTGCCCGTCGGAACCCAACACGATGCCGTGGCTGATCACGTTGCGGAACGCCGGGCGGTCGAACAGCGCGGTCGCGAGCACGTGCATGGTGTAGAACCAGCCACGGGTCTGGCCGATGTACTCCACGATGAAGTCGGCCGGGTTGTGGCTGTCGAACCAGTCCTTGTTCTCCATCGGGTAGTGCACCTGGGCGTAGGGCATCGAACCGGAGTCGAACCAGACGTCCAGCACGTCCTCCACGCGGCGCATCATGGATTGGCCGGTCGGGTCGTCCGGGTTGGGCCGGACCAGCTCATCGATGTACGGGCGGTGCAGGTCGACCTCGCCGTCGTGATTGCGCGGCAGGGTGCCGAACGCTTCCTCCAGCTCGGCCAGCGAGCCGTACACCTCGCGGCGCGGGTAGTCCGGGTTGTCCGATTCCCACACCGGGATGGGCGAACCCCAGAAGCGGTTGCGGCTGATGGACCAGTCGCGGGCGTTCTCCAGCCACTTGCCGAACTGGCCGTCCTTGACGTTTTCCGGGATCCAGTTGATCTGCTGGTTCAGCTCGACCATCCGGTCCTTGAACTTGGTGACCTCCACGTACCAGGAAGAGATGGCGCGGTAGATCAGCGGCGTGCGGCAGCGCCAGCAATGCGGGTAGCTGTGCTCGTAGCTGGCCTGGCGGACCAGCCGGCCGTCGGCCTTCAGCACCCGGGTGATCGGCTTGTTCGCCTCGAACACCTGCACGCCGGCGATCTCGGCCAGCGGGCCCTCGGCGAAGTAGGGCAGGAACTTGGCGCCCTCGTCCACGGAGACGATCACGGGGATGCCGTTGTCTTCGCAGACCTTCTGGTCGTCTTCGCCGAACGCCGGCGCCTGGTGAACCAGGCCCGTGCCGTCGGTGGTGGTCACGTAGTCGGCCACGACGATCTGCCATGCGTTGCCGGTGCCCCACTTCGCGGCGTCCGCGTAGTGGTCCCAGAGCGGCTCGTAGCGCAGCCCGGCCAGCTGGGCGCCGGCGTAGGTGGCGGTGACCGCTTCGGTGGCGGCAGTGGCGTCGTCGTACCCCAGGTCCTTGGCATAGGAGCCGAGCAGGTCCTCGGCCACCAGGAACTTCTCCCCCACGGCCTGCGTCCCGTGGGGGCCAGCCGGCAGCACCGCGTAGCTGATCTCCGGCCCGACGGCGAGGGCCGCGTTGGTGGGCAGCGTCCACGGCGTGGTGGTCCAGGCGAGTGCGTTGACGCCGGCAAGCTCCGCGGCCAACGGGTTCTCCGAGCCCGCTGGCCGGATCGGGAAGGTGACCGTGACCGTCTGGTCCTGGCGCATCTTGTAGACGTCGTCGTCCATCCGCAGCTCGTGGTTGGACAGCGGCGTCTCGTCCCGCCAGCAGTACGGCAGCACGCGGAAGCCCTGGTAGGTCAGACCCTTTTCGTGCAGCTGCTTGAAGGCCCAGAGGACCGACTCCATGTACTCGACGTTGAGCGTCTTGTAGTCGTTCTCGAAATCCACCCAGCGGGCCTGGCGGGTGACGTAGTTCTGCCATTCGTCGGCATACTTCATCACGGAGGTGCGGCAGGCGTCGTTGAACTTGTCGATGCCCATGGACAGGATCTGCTGCTTGTCCGTCATGCCCAGCTGCTTCATGGCTTCCAGCTCGGCCGGCAGCCCATGCGTGTCCCAACCGAAGCGGCGCTCCACCTTGTGGCCGCGCTGGGTCTGGTAACGGGCCACCAGGTCCTTCACGTACCCGGTGAGGAGGTGGCCGTAGTGCGGCAGGCCGTTGGCGAAGGGCGGGCCGTCGTAGAAGACGAACTCGTTGCTGCCGTCGCTGCCGGCATCGCGGGCATCGACGGAGGCCTGGAACGTTCCGTCCTGCTGCCAGTATTTGAGCACCAGCTCCTCGATCTCGGGGAACTTAGGCGAGCTCTCGGCAGCGGCAGCGCCGGCGGTGGAAGCCTTGGGATAGATCTGTGGCATGTTCGTCATCCTGAAAAGACAGCTCGGCAAGTGTGGGTACTTCTGCGAGGACGTGCCCTGCTCCGGTTCCTCCGGTGCGGCTGGAAAGCCTCACCGTGCTGCCGGGGCGGAACCCGCGGTACCACCTCACTTGCTGGCCTGATGCGCCGGAACCGGTGCAAAGGGACAGCCACTCATTCGCTGCTGTGACGGGCATACCCGTCCGGTTCTACTGGGCCCGGGATGTTGGCCTGGGCTGTTCTTCCGGAAGCTCACCGGTGATGGCCGGGTCAGCGCTGATGACTCAAGTTTACGGCCACGGCGGCGCGGCTGTCGAAACGCGGGCGAAAACCCGGCTTTGTTGGCGGACGTTGTGTTCGTCCCGTGGTTGGCCGACGCGTCTTTGCGCCCCTATGCAGCGCGGTGGTGAAGCGACGTCAAGTTTCGGATCAGCGCCAACTTCAGGCCTGTAAGTCTGGCCCGGGCGGGTGCTGCTGTGACGCCCTCAGAAGGGTGGTGGCGGGGAGTCGTCCGGGGGACCCTGTTCCTGCCCGTTCTCATGTCTCCTCTCTTCCCCGACTTCCTTCCCGTTCGCGCCGGTGCCTTCTTCTCTGTTCTCAGGTCTGTTCTCTCCCCCGGCTTCCATCGCGTCCGCGCCCGCGGCTTCCTGTCCCTCCGCGGCGGCGGTTGCATGTCCGTCCGCGGCAGTGTCACCGCATCCGGATGCTGTTGGGAAGGTCAGAGACCAATCTTCGTCGGGGGTGGTGCTGTGGGTATGGCCGGAGCGGGTGGTGAAGTGCAGGGTCCCGTCGGGATCCTGTCTGACGGTTCCGCCACCGTGGTGTTTGGTTTTGTGCCCGGGCTTGCACCTGGCGCTGAGATTTTCCAGGACTGTTTTGCCGCCGTCTTCCCATGCGATCGTATGGTCGATCTCGCACTGGTCCGCCGGGACGGTGCAACCGAAGTCGCGGCAGCGGCGGTCGCGTAGCCGGACGAGGCGTTTGAGCCATTCGGGCGGGTGGCGCAAGTCTTTGGCGACGGCGGCTGCCTTGCCATAGTCGTCGGTGAGCACGATCAACCAGGACTTGGCCAGCGCGGCAAGGTCGCGGGTCATGTCGGGCGGGATGGGTCCGTAGCCGGTGAGGTCGCCGGGTTCTTCGGCGAGCCGGAGCAGGGTGTCCAGGGGCGCGGTCACGGCGACGGAGGCGGTCACGTTCCCGGAACCGCAGGCACAGGGCCCCTGCCGTGACGTCGCGGCAGCTGCGTCCGCGGAGTTTTCCATGGCCGTCGAGGCGGCGGTGTCGCTTCCTTGTACTGCGGCCGTGGGCTGGTAGGCGTGGCCGGGGTAGCGCAGGAGCATTTCGGTGAAGACGTCGGCGCGGAGCTGGCCCAGGGTGCGGGTTTCGTCAACGGTTTGGAGTTTCCGGGCGTGGGCCTGCATCAGGTTGTAGGCGAGCAGGGCTTTGTCCGCGCTGGTGCGGATGTAGAGTTCGGCCATCCCGTCATCCTGGGGCTGGTAGTGGACGGTGCGGCGTTCCATCGCGGCCCGGTGCCGTTCCTCGAGGGGTTCGGGGTGCAGCCGGTCGCGGGCGGTGCGGGCCCGGGCCTGGACGGATTCCAGCGTGATGGTCCCGGCGCCGGGAACAACCTTCGCCTCATAGTCGGCCAGATCGGCCGGCGTCAGGTCCATGCCCTTGCGGGCAATCGCCACTGCCCGCGACAAATCGATCTCACCGGCGTCCAGGGCAGCGAGGGTGGCGGGCAGGTACCTGCCGATCTGCTGCGCGTCGGACAGTTCGGCAGCCGCCCGCTCGCGACGCACGGCAAGGATGGGTGCGAGTTCGGCGGCGGCATGGCGGGAAATTCCGTCCGGTGCTCCGGTTTCTGCGCCGGTGGCCGGGCGGAGCGCCGCCATGCGGTGCAGGGCCCGCAACCGCCGCGACTGGGTCCACGCTTCATGCTTTCGAACCGCTTTGAGGTACTCCAAGGCTGACCAGTCATCCAAGTTTCCCGGGTCCGTCCCGGCGAGCAGACCGGCCAGTTCCGCCGGACCCAGCTCCTGCCACTCCTCCGCCCACAACTCACGGGCAGGCAGTGATGGATCAGGCAGGGGTCCTGCAGGTTCCGGCCATTTCCCGCCCTCAGACACGGTGTCATCAGCAGCAAGCTCCGTGCTCGCCGATTCTGCTGGGCCGGCGGTATCGGGTGCCGAAGGGCCGGCGGGAGCGGGCAGGGCAGGGCCTCCCTCGGGCAGGGCAGGAGTGCCGGTTTGTTCCTCCGGCTCCTGTGCCTCGTCCGACGGATCCGCTGCCATACTTCAACGCTACGGACCGTGCATCCGGGGTAGAACAAAGCTTCGACGTAAGTGCAAAACTACCCGCCACCGCACGCCTGTGGAGGGAGAGTCGGCCTGTTTCCAGGACAAGCGGCCTCTTCTGGAAAATGCGGGCGCCTTTGGAGCACGCGCGAGAAACTATCGTGCATATTTCAAGCGTCCACGGTCCAGAGGGGAATCCCGGTCTTTGGCGGTTGCTACTTCCGGATCAATTTGTGCGCCGCGGCCTGGGCCACGGGACGCATGACGATCTGGTCGAGGTTGACGTGATGCGGCAGGTTGAGCGAGTACGCCACGACGTCGGCTACGTCCTCGGCCAGCAGCGGTTTTTCCATGCCGGCGTAGACGTTCTCGGCCGCCTGCCGGTCACCGCCTAGCCGGTTTAATGAGAATTCCTCCGTCTGCACCAGGCCGGGAAGAATGTCGATCACGCGCACGTTGTGTTCCGCTTCTTCCAGGCGCAGGGTATTCGCCATCGAGTGCTGGGCGAACTTGGCTGCTACGTAGCCTCCGCCGCCTTCGTAGGCCACCAGTCCGGCCGTTGACGTCAGCAGCACTACCGATCCTTCGCCGTTATCGCGCAAAGCAGGAAGAAAGGCCTGGATCATGCGCAGGGAGCCGAGGACGTTAACCTCGTACATCTTCTGCCAATCGGCCGGCTTTCCCTCCCCGATGGTGTCCACGCCGAAGGCTCCCCCGGCGATGTTGACCAGCGCGTCAATCCCGCCGTCGGACAAGACCGCAGCTGCGAGCCGGTCCACTGAAGCTTGGTCGGTGACGTCCGCGGGCATGGCGACGGCGCCGGTCTCCCGGGCGAGGGCGGCCAGCCGCTCGGCGCGGCGGGCAACTGCCACCACGTCCCAGCCGCTTCCCCGCAGCGCCCGAACGGTAGCTGCCCCGATACCCGAACTTGCTCCGGTGACTATTGCGCGTCTGGTCATGAATCACAGCGTAGCGGCCGACCAGGAAAGTGGTTCGGAGGTGACCTTCACCGCCCGATGGTGAGCGGTTTAAGGGGGAGCGCGCAGGCCGCCCTTTCCAGTCGGTCGCCGGCAACCGTGGCGACCCTGTTGTTCCGGCCGGTGTCATCACACCAGTCGATGTTGCGGGGCATGGCCGTCACGCCTGCCTCGCCGGCGGCCGCCCGTTCCGGGATGACGAACGCGTACCTGAAGCCGCCGCCGTCGTTCATAGGGGCGGTGGCGTTGACGATTTCCGCTCCCGCCGCGTCCACTACTGTCACCTCGATCTGCGCATTGCTGCCGTAGCGGGGATTGCAGTCGGCGTCTGCAGCCGCCACGGTCACGGTCTCTCCCGGCCGGGCTTCTATCGGACTGACTGAATATTCCGGCGGGAGACACGGTGGGGCCGCCCCAAGCCCCGTGTTAGGGCCGCATCCCGACACCGAAGCGGCCAGTGCAGCAGCAGCCGACAGCGCGAGCACGGCGAGGCCCCCGGCACGGTGCCTGCTGACCGGAGGCGCCCCGCCGTCGCCCCCGCCTTGGCCTCTTATGCCCCGGCTGTTCCTTGAGCCCCGGGTGTTCCGCGGAACGTCAGCCGGATGGCACACCGAGGTGCTCCAAAATCATCCCGCGCAGCACCACGGCCTGGTTGTGCTCCTTGTCCTTGGCCCCGTACAGCAGGCAGAGCTTAGGCTGCTCGCGCGCGAGCTCCACCAGCCGCTCCAGCGCCTTTGAACCGTTTAGTTCCTGCCGGTATGCCACGGCAAAGGCGTCGAATTTCTCCGGTCGGTGGCTGAACTCCTTGCGCAGCTCGGCCGAGGTTCCCGCCTCCTTCAGCCAGAGGTCCACCCCGGCGCCGTCCTTCTTGATGCCCCGCGGCCAGATCCGGTCCACCAGCACCCGGTAGCCGTCGCCATCGTCTGCGAGTTCGTAGACGCGCTTGATCTGAACGTTCGCCATGGGCGCATCCTATGCATGATCCGCTGCGGCGGGTAGGTCCGGGCGCCGAGGCGAGAGGGTAGCAGGGCCGTTGACACGGATATTCCTGTAGGTCCAAACTTCTGGAACCTGCGCGGACTCGACCGAGCTTCTACAAGTAGCTCCAGTCGCGCGGGAATTGGGGACAGCGGGTGGCAATATGGGCACACGCAATCATGCAGTGGCAGCGGTGGCTGCGTTGATGGTGGCTCTTTTGGTGCCGGGACCGATGCCCTTGGCGGACAACATCGACTCCCCTCCCTCATCGGGAATAGCTGCGCCGTCGACTAGCGCCCCGGTTACGGCAACACCGGCGTCTTTTCTCCACCCGGTCCGCAGCGCTGTTTCCGGCATGCAGATGGCGGTCATTCGGGCACACATCCGGGTCATGTCGTTCAATATCCACCACGGCGCGGATGACGAGGACGAATTGAATTTGGCAGCCATCGCCCGCGACATCCAGGCCAGCGGGGCCGATGTTATCGGCCTGCAGGAAGTGGACCGGCATAAGTCGTCCCGCAGCGATTTCGTAGACCAAGCGGCTTGGCTGGCACGTTGTCTGGGCATGTACTACGTATACGGTGCCAATGTGGATAGGCCGCCGCGCGATGGGCAGACAAAGCGCAGTCAGTACGGCACCGCCGTACTCAGCAAGCACAGGATCGTCAGTTCGCGCAATCACATGCTCCGCAATATCCGGTACGAGAAGGATCCGTCGGAACAGCGCGGACTGCTTGAAACAGTCGTCGACCTCGGTGGGGTCCAACTGAGTTTCTACAACACGCATTTAGAGCACCGGCGCGCCGAGCAGCGCAGGCAGCAGATAAAGCAAGTCGTGGCGATTGTGGGTGCATCACACAGGCCCGCCGTGCTGGCAGGTGACTTCAACGCCGTTCCTAGAACACCCGAAATGCGGCTAGTCACTGCCAATTTCTCGGACGCCTTCGCCGAGAGGGGGCGAGGTCAGGGCTTTAGCTTTCCGGCCGAGCGGCCTACCCGACGTATCGATTACATCTTCGGTAGCGGCCGTATTCAGGTGCTAGGGGCCAGAGTCATCGATACGGAGTCTTCCGATCACCGGCCGGTCGTTGCTGACTTAAGCGTGCGAGGGCCGGAACCAGCACGCAGCGCTGCGCCGGCCCGGTTGCTGCCGATGTGGTTCTAGCGCGTCCGCCCTGGCCAGCCGTGTTCCACCCCGCCCCCTGACGTTCAATTGCGGGGAAAACTTGGATATTTGCAGGTTAAGACCGACCATCGCAGGTCAAACCCAACCAGGTGCTGCGCAGCCGTCGTGCAGAATCTTCATTCCGTGCCCGGCATGAAAGAATGGCCAGCATGGCTGAACATACCCCGGGCACAGACACGCCCGTTACCGTTAACGTTCCCGACAAGCCCGCCCTCGAAGGCCTTGAGGATGCCCTGACCCGGCGCTGGCGCGAGGAGGGGACCTACAAGTTCAATCCCGAGACCACGCGGGAGCAGGTCTACTCGATCGACACTCCCCCGCCGACGGCGTCGGGCTCGCTGCACGTGGGACACATGTTCTCCTACACCCAGACCGACGTGTTGGCCCGCTACCAGCGGATGCGCGGCAAGAACGTGTTCTACCCGATGGGCTGGGACGACAACGGCCTGCCCACCGAGCGCCGGGTGCAGAACTACTACGGCGTCCGCTGCGACCCGTCGGTGGCGTACGACCCGGATTACCAGCCGCCGGCCACGCCGGCGAAGAACCAGCGCGATTTCGACGTCGTCTCGCGCCGGACCTTCATCGAGCTCTGCGAGACCCTGGCTGTGGAGGACGAGAAGGTCTTCGAGAACCTCTTCAGCACCCTGGGCCTGTCCGTGGACTGGGACCTGACCTACCGGACCATCGACGACGTGTCCCGCTCCGTTTCCCAGCGCGCCTTCCTGGCCAACCTGAACTCCGGCGACGCCTACATGGCCGAAGCACCCACGCTCTGGGATGTCACCTTCCGCACCGCCGTGGCGCAGGCCGAGCTCGAGGACCGGGAGATGCCCGGCGCCTACTACCGCTACGCCTTCGAAACCGCCGACGGCGAAAAGGTCCACATCGAGACCACCCGCCCCGAGCTGCTGCCCGCCTGCGTGGCACTGGTGGCCAACCCCGACGACGAGCGCTACCAGAAGCTGTTCGGCACCACCGTGAAGTCCCCGCTGTTCGGCGTGGAGGTGGAGGTCAAGGCGCACCCGCTGGCCAAGCCCGACAAGGGCGCCGGCATCGCCATGGTCTGTACCTTCGGCGACCTGACCGACGTGACGTGGTGGCGGGAGCTGCAGCTGCCCACCCGCTCCATCGTGGGCCGCGACGGCCGCATCATGGCCGACACCCCGGAGTGGATCACCACCGAGGAAGGCAAGGCGAACTACGCCGAGCTGGCCGGCAAGACCGCTTTCTCCGCCAAGGAGAAGATCGTGGAGTTGCTGTCCGAGGCCGGCGAACTGGACGGCGAGCCCCAGAAGATGACCCACCCGGTCAACTTCTACGAAAAGGGCGACAAGCCGCTGGAGGTCGTCACCTCTCGGCAGTGGTACATCCGCAACGGCGGCCGGGACGCGGACCGGCGGGAACGGCTGATCAGCCGGGGCCGGGAAATCGAGTTCCATCCGGCGTTCATGCGCTCGCGCTACGAAAACTGGATCGAAGGCCTCAACGGCGACTGGCTCATTTCCCGCCAGCGCTTCTTCGGCGTGCCGATCCCGGTCTGGTACCCGCTGGACGCCTCCGGCAACCCCGACTACGACAACCCGGTGGTGCCCTCCGACGAGATGCTGCCGGTGGACCCGGCCGCGGATCCCGCTCCGGGCTACGAGGAGTCGCAGCGCAACCAGCCCGGCGGCTTCATCGGCGACGCCGACGTGCTCGACACCTGGGCCACGTCCTCGCTGTCGCCGCAGATCGTGGGCAAGTGGAGCCGGGACGAGTCGTTCTTCAACAACGTCTTCCCGTTCGACCTGCGCCCGCAGGGCCACGACATCATCCGCACCTGGCTGTTCTCCACCGTGGTGCGCGGCGACTCGCTGAACAGCTGCGCGCCGTGGAAGCACGCGGCGCTCTCGGGCTGGATCCTGGACCCGGACCGCAAGAAGATGTCCAAGTCCAAGGGCAACGTGGTGGTCCCCACCGACGTGCTGGACCAGTTCGGCGCGGACGCGGTGCGCTACTGGGCGGCTTCGGCGAAGCTGGGGGCGGACACCGCCTACGAGGTCGCGCAGATGAAGATCGGCCGCCGCCTGGCCATCAAGCTGCTGAACGCCTCCAAGTTCGTGCTGAACCTGGGCGCCACCGAGGCTTCGGTGCTTGCCGACGACGACTCCGTGGTCACCAACCCGTTGGACAAGTCGCTGCTGGGCCAGCTGGCCGAGGTGGTGGAGACCGCGACGGCCGCGTTCCAGAAGTACGACCATGCGCGCGCCCTGCAGGTCACCGAAAGCTTCTTCTGGTCGTTCACCGACGACTACGTCGAGCTGATCAAGGACCGCGCCTACGGTGCCGCCGGCGAGGCGGAACAGGCCTCGGTCCTGGCCACGCTGGCCACCACGCTCGACGCCCTGCTCCGTCTCTTCGCACCGTTCCTGCCCTTCGCCACCGAAGAGGTCTGGAGCTGGTGGCGCGCCGGTTCGGTGCACCGCGCCGAATGGCCGACGACGGCGGGGCTCGCCTCGATTGCCTCCGTCGCCGACACGGGGCTGCTCGGGACGGTCGGTCAGGCGCTGGGCGGCATCCGCAAGGCCAAGTCCGAGGCCAAGGTCAAGCAGCGCACCGAGGTCCTCACCGCGACCATCACCGGATCGGCCGCGCAGGTGGCCCAACTTGAGGCCGGGCTCGGCGACCTGAAGGCCGCCGGCAATGCGCGCGAGGTCCTGCTGAGCGAGGCGGAGGGCGAGCTGACGGTCGCGAAGGTCGAGCTGGCGGCCGCCGAGGCCCCGGGCGAGTAGCAGGGCCCGTTAACGAGGGGAAGCCCCATCAGCGTTTCGCCGTTGGTGGGGCTTCGACTCTTGTGATCCAAAGGTGACGCTTTGGGTCTCGCGAACTCCGCCGATCTTCAGGTCTTCCGAGCCTCGTCACAGGCTGGCAGTTTGTGGAACTGGTCCACTACTTGTCACTGAATCTTTGGTGTTCGGTCCCGCATCTTTTGGGGGATGCGTATAGATATTTATACTCCTGCGCAAGCCGACACGCCATAGTTTCGTGAAAATGCTTTCCGAAACCACGGCGTGCCGGCCGCCGGCCTCAGGGTCCCCCAGATGACGCCCGCTCCAGGCGTGTGGCCCGGACCACGCCGGCTAGTCGAACTCGGGACTGGTCGTCCGGGAGCGCTTGATCTCGTAGAAGTACGGGAACTCGGCCAGCGCCACGGCGCCGTCGAAGATCTTTCCGGCGGTTTCGCCGCGCGGGATGCGGGTCAGCACCGGGCCGAAGAAGGCGGTGCCGTTAAAGGCCACGACGGGCGTACCGACTTCGTCGCCCACCTTGGAGATGCCCTCTTCATGGCTGGCGCGCAGCTGCTCGTCATATTCGTCGGAGGTGGCGAAACGGGCCAGGTCGGCGGGCAGGCCGACCTCTTCCAGCGCGGCGGCAGTCACGGACTCATAGTCCTTGTTGCCCTCGTTGTGGATGCGGGTGCCCATGGCGTCGTAGAGCTTCCCCACGTAGGCCTCGCCGTGCAGTTCGCGGGCGGCGATGATCACGCGGACCGGGCCCCACGCCTTCTTCAGGAATTCCTTGTACTCCTCCGGCAGCTCGTCGCGGCCGTCGTTGAGCACGGCCAGGCTCATCACGTGCCAGTCGACCTTGACGTCGCGGACCTTCTCCACCTCCAGCATCCAGCGGGACGCGATCCAGGCGAACGGACAGGCCGGATCGAACCAGAAGTCAACGGTGGACGGCGCAGCGCTTTCAGACATACGGCAAGAGCTCCTTCTTGAGGACTGGTTATACGTACTGTTGTGGGTAACTGCCCCGCCGGCGGTTTTGTTCCGCGGACCCGGCACGTGCCCGTGCGCCGGCGCCTGAATACGGCCGGTCAGGCGGAATCGCGGCGGCGGAGGGCTTCGACGTCGTGCGGGATCAGGGTGGGGTCAGCCCCGGTCAGGACCGTCTCGGCGGTAACCACGGCGGTGGCGATGTCGTCGCGGCCGGGCAGGTCGAACATGATCGGTTGCAGCGTTTCTTCCATGATCGCCCGGAGGCCCCGCGCGCCGGTTCCGCGTTCCAGCGCCAGGTCGGCAACCGCTTCCAGTGCGTCCTGCTCGAAGGACAGCTCCACGCCATCCAGTTGAAACATCTTCTGGTACTGGCGGATCAGCGCGTTCTTCGGCTCGGTGAGGATCCGGATCAGCGCAGGCTTGTCGAGTTCGGCCACGGTAGTGATCACCGGCAGGCGGCCGATGAACTCCGGGATCAGCCCGAACTTGAGCAGGTCTTCGGGCATGACTTCGCCGTAGTTGTCCTGCTGGGCGACGGCGTCCTTGAGCGGGGCGCCGAAGCCGATGCCCTTGCGTCCGGCCCGCGAGCCGATGATTTCTTCCAGACCGGCGAAGGCCCCGGCCACGATGAAGAGGATGTTGGTGGTGTCGATCTGGAGGAACTCCTGCTGCGGGTTCTTCCGCCCGCCCTGCGGCGGCACCGAAGCCACGGTTCCTTCCAGGATCTTCAGCAGGGCCTGCTGCACCCCTTCACCGGAGACGTCGCGGGTGATCGAGGGGCCCTCGCTCTTGCGGGTCACCTTGTCGATCTCGTCGATGTAAATGATGCCCTGCTCGGCCTTCTTGATGTCGTTGCCGGCGGCCTGGATCAGCTTGAGCAGGATGTTCTCCACGTCCTCGCCCACATAGCCGGCTTCGGTCAGCGACGTCGCGTCGGCCACCGCGAACGGCACGTTCAGCTGGCGGGCCAGCGTCTGGGCCAGGTAGGTCTTGCCGCAACCGGTGGGGCCGATCAGCAGGACATTTGACTTGGCGATCTCCACGTCTTGGAGCCCGCCGGCCGCAGTGAGGCCGGCGGTGCTGGGGGCGGCGTGGCCGGAGCGGATGCGCTTGTAGTGGTTGTAAACGGCCACGGCCAGGGCACGCTTGGCCGGTTCCTGGCCGATCACGTACTCCTGCAGGAAGCCATAGATTTCCCGTGGCTTGGGCAGCTCCAGCAGTTCGGAGGCGGCACCGGCGCCGAACTCTTCCTCCAGCAGTTCGTTGCACAGCCCGACGCATTCGTCGCAAATGTACACGCCGCCGCCGGCGATGAGCTTCTTCACCTGCTTTTGGCTCTTTCCGCAAAACGAGCACGTGAGCAGCTCTGCGCTTCCGGCGGTCCGGGCCATAGTGTGTCCCCTTGTCTGGTCCTCGATCGATCGTCCGGCGGTCCGGAGCAGTGCAGTGTCAGGCCGACTTGTTCCGGCGCTTGGCGACCACGTCGTGGGAGATCAGCGTCGGCTCCGCCTTGTTCAGCACCACGTCCGCGCTGATCACGACGGAGGCGATGTCCTCGCGGCTGGGCAGGTCGAACATGACCGGCTGCAGTGTCTCTTCGATGATCGCGCGCAGCCCGCGGGCGCCGGTGCCCCGCTCAAGCGCGAGGTCCGCCACGGCCTCCAGCGCCTCCTGCTCGAAGCTCAGTTCCACCCCGTCCAGCTGGAACATCTTCTGGTACTGGCGCAGCAGGGCGTTCTTCGGTTCGGTCAGGATCTTGATCAGGGCCGGGCGGTCCAGGTTGGACACCGTGGTGATCACCGGCAGGCGGCCGATGAACTCCGGGATCAGGCCGAACTTCAGCAGGTCTTCGGGCATGACCTCGCCGTAGCTGTCCTTCTCCCCCGCCGCGTCCTTGAGCGGGGCGCCGAAGCCGATGCCCTTGCGGCCGGCCCGCGAACCGATGATCTCCTCCAGCCCGGCGAAGGCGCCGGCGACGATGAACAGCACGTTGGTGGTGTCGATCTGGATGAATTCCTGGTGCGGATGCTTCCGGCCGCCCTGCGGCGGCACAGACGCGACCGTGCCCTCGAGGATCTTCAGCAGCGCCTGCTGGACGCCCTCCCCGGAGACGTCGCGGGTGATGGACGGGTTCTCGCTCTTGCGCGAGATCTTGTCGATCTCGTCGATGTAGATGATGCCCTGCTCGGCCTTTTTCACGTCGTAATCGGCGGCCTGGATGAGCTTGAGCAGGATGTTCTCCACGTCTTCGCCCACGTAGCCGGCTTCGGTCAGCGCCGTGGCGTCCGCGACGGCGAACGGCACGTTCAGCCGCCGGGCCAGCGTCTGGGCCAGGTAGGTCTTGCCGCAGCCGGTGGGCCCGATCAGCAGGATGTTGGACTTGGAGACTTCCACGTCCTCCAGCGGGCTGGCATCGGAGAGGTTGGCCGTGCCCTTGGGCGCATGTCCGGACTGGATCCGCTTGTAGTGGTTGTAGACCGCCACCGCCAGCGCCCGCTTGGCGGGCTCCTGGCCGATCACGTATTCCTGCAGGAAGTCGAAGATCTCCCGCGGCTTGGGCAGTTCGAAGCTGCCCAGGTCCGACACCTCGGCCAGCTCCTCTTCGATGATCTCGTTGCAGAGCTCGATGCATTCGTCGCAGATGTACACGCCGGGGCCGGCGATCAGCTTGCGGACCTGTTTCTGGCTCTTGCCGCAGAAAGAGCACTTGAGCAGGTCAGCGCTCTCACCTATGCGAGCCATATCCGTCCCCTTACTTGGTCTACGTCGGCAACTTGCCGCGGCAGCTGCACCGCCCGTCTATTGCCGGGCAAGCGCTGCGCCGCCGAGGCCAGCTGACAACAACTCTAATTCACTGCGCCGACAGTTTCAGTAACAACACTGCCCGCGGTGCGATATGACGCGCCACGGGCAGTGCAGGCATTGAGACTATTTTACGGTATCTACTTGGTGATCGCCGGCTTGTGGATCTTGCGGGAGTCGAGTACCTGGTCGATCAGCCCGTATTCCAAGGCACCGGCGGCCGTGAGGATCTTGTCCCGCTCGATGTCCTTGTTGACCTGCGCGGCGTCCTTGCCCGAATGCATGGCCAGCGCGTCCTCCAGCCACTTGCGCATCCGCATGACCTCGTCGGCCTGGATCTGCAGGTCGGAGGCCTGTCCGTGTTCGCCGCCGCCCAGCGCCGGCTGGTGGATCAGCACGCGGGCGTTCGGCAGGGCCAGCCGCTTGCCCGGGGTACCCGCCGCCAGCAGCACGGCCGCGGCACTGGCCGCCTGGCCCAGGCAGACGGTCTGGATCTCCGGGCGGATGTACTGCATGGTGTCGTAGATCGCGGTCATCGCGGTGAACGACCCGCCCGGCGAGTTGATGTAGATGGTGATGTCGCGGTCCGGGTCCGTCGATTCGAGGACCAGCAGCTGGGCCATGACGTCGTCGGCCGAGGCGTCGTCGACCTGGACGCCCAGGAAGATGATCCGGTCCTCGAACAGCTTGGTGTAGGGGTCCTGGCGCTTGAAGCCGTAGGGCGTGCGCTCCTCGAACTGGGGCAGCACATAGCGGTTCTGCGGCATGTTGGCGGCGAAACCGCCGGCAGCGGCACCGAAGTTGTAGTCCATGAGATTCTCCTGCTTGTATTCGGGTCGGTGGCGCGTGGGCTCAGGAATCCTGGGAGGCGGAGCCGCTCTGGGTCCCGCCGCCGCCGGAGACGCCGCCGGCGTGGGCCGAAATCTTGTCGAAGAAGCCGTAGGCGAGGCCTTCCTCGGCCGTGAACCACTTGTCGCGGTCGTTGTCGATCAGGATCTGCTCCACCGACTGGCCGGTCTGCTCGGCGGTCAGTTCGGCCATGACCTGCTTCATGTGCAGGATGAGCTCGGCCTGGATCTTGATGTCGGAGGCCGTGCCGCCAATGCCGCCGGAGGGCTGGTGCATCAGGATGCGCGCGTGCGGGGTGGCGTAGCGCTTGCCCTTGGTGCCCGAGGACAGCAGGAACTGGCCCATGGAAGCCGCCAGGCCGGTGGCCACGGTCACCACGTCGTTCGGAATGAACTTCATGGTGTCGTAGATGGCCATGCCGGCGGTCACCGACCCGCCGGGCGAGTTGATGTAGAGGTAGATGTCCTTCTCCGGGTCCTCGGCCGAGAGCAGCAGCAGCTGCGAGCAGATGGCGTTGGCGTTCTCGTCGCGCACCTCGGAGCCCAGCCAGATGATGCGCTCTTTGAGCAGGCGGTTGTAGATGTAGTCTTCGCGGCTGGCCGCTTCGACCGAAGCCATTCTCGGAGTGGCGGATTCATTCGACATGCTGAAATACCTCTCGCTTCTTCCCCGGGCGGTACCGTCACCGGTGGCCCTAAGGTCGTTTACCTACTTGGACAGTAACGTGTTCCGCTGCCCGATTCCTCCCGCACGGCGCGCTGTTCGCTGACGGCGCATCAGGCCCGTGATGGCGCGGGAAAGCGCTCTGCCGGCAGCAGAAAATGACGACGGCGGAGCGACCTTTGGGGGGCACGGCCGGTCCGGAGTGGGCCCGGTTCCACCGGCACGCGCTGCCGCTCCGGGAGGGAAACCGCGCACCGGAGCCGGGCGCCGGCGTCGTTCCCGGGAGTTAAAGCGGCGGACCGCCGGTTCCCCGTGAAGGGAATCCGGCGGTCCGTCCAGCGGCAGCGCCGCTACTACTTCTTCGGTGCGTCCTCGGCGGCCTCTTCGGCAGCGTCGGTGTCCTCGATCGACTCGGTGTCGGCAGCGTCCGCTTCGGCTTCTTCGCCGCTCTCTGCGCTTTCGGCGTTGGCAGCCTCGGCCTCGGCGGCCTGGATCATGTCTTCGACGTTGGGCTCTTCTTCGCCGGCGGGGCGGACGAAGTCGCTCAGGTCCACCTCGTTGCCGTTGGAGTCGGTGACCTTGGCCAGCTCCAGCACCTTGGCCAGGGCCTTGCGGCGGCGGACCTCGCCCACCATCATGCCGACCTGGCCGGACTGGTCCAGCAGCTGCGCGAACTGGTTCGGGTCCATGCCGTACTGGCCGGCGGAGGACACGATGTAGTCGATCAGCTCGGCCTGGCTGACGCCCAGCTCTTCCTTGTCGGCCACGGCGTCCAGCACGATTTCGTTGCGGAAGGCCTTCTCGGTGTTCTCGCGGACCTCGGCGCGGTGCTCCTCGGTGTCGTGGTCTTCACCGTGGCTGTTCTCCGGGCGGAAGTGCTGTTCCATCTGCTCTTCGACGACGGAGTCCGGAACCGGAACCTCGACCAGTTCCATCAGCTTGTCCAGCACCTTGTCGCGGGCCTCGACGCCCTGCTCCATGATCTTGGCGTCGGCGGCCTGCTTGGCCAGGTCTTCCTTCAGCTCGGCAATGGTGTCGAACTCGCTGGCCAGCTGGGCGAAGTCGTCGTCGGCCTCGGGAAGCTCGCGCTCCTTGACGGCCTTGACCTTCACGGTGACCGTGGCGTCCTTGCCGGCGTGCTCGCCCCCGGCCAGCTTGGTCTCGAAGGTGGCGTCCTCGCCGGCGCTCAGCGCGGTGACGGCCTCGTCCAGGCCTTCCAGCATGGTGCCGGCGCCCACCTGGTAGGACAGGTCCGCGGCGGAATCCACCTCTTCGCCGTCCACCTTGGCGGACAGGTCCATGGTGATGAAGTCGTCGGCAACGGCCGGACGGTCAACGGCCTTCAGGGTGCCGAAGCGGCCGCGCAGGTCGTCCAGCGCCTTCTGGATGTCTTCCTCGGAGGCCTCGGTAGCCTCGACGGTGACCTCGAGGCCGGCGTACTCGGGCAGCTCGATTTCGGGGCGGACGTCGACCTCGACGTGGAAGGCGAGCTGGCCCTCTGTGGCGGCCGGGTCGGGAACCTCGGTGATTTCAACCTCGGGGCGGCTCAGCGGGCGGATGCCGGTCTCTTCGACGGCGCCCTGGTAGAAGCCGTTCAGGCCCTCGTTGATAGCCGTTTCGATCACGTAGCCGCGGCCCACGCGCTGGTCGATCAGCTTCGCCGGAACCTTGCCCTTGCGGAAGCCCGGAACCTGGATCTGGCTGGCGATGGTCTTGTACGCCGCGTCGATGCTGGGCTTGAGTTCCTCAAAGGGGACCTCAACATTGAGCTTGACCCGGGTAGGGGTGAGGTTTTCGACAGCGCTCTTCACAGCGTTAGAACTCCTGATTGCTATTGGGGTTAAATCTGCACCAAGAATACAGAGTCGGGGCGACAGGACTCGAACCTGCGATCTCCTGCTCCCAAAGCAGGCGCGCTAGCCACTACGCTACGCCCCGTAGTGCACACGCAAGTCTACGGGCATTCCCGGCCTGCGGCACAATCACCGTGCAACCGGACGCCGCCAGCACATGTTGCATGACTGAATCGGCTGCGAACAGAAAAGGCGGCCCGTGCCGGACCGCCTCCCTGACGCGAGGGGATGACGGGAATCGAACCCGCGTAATCAGTTTGGAAGACTGAGGCTCTACCATTGAGCTACATCCCCGAGGACGATGAAACTTTAGCACGAGGGCGGGCCCGTTCGACAAATCGGCGGGCGCCGTGACGCGGCGGAGGCGGGCGCCGCGGACCGGCGGAGGCGGGCGCCGCGACGCGACGAAAACCATGCACCCTACCCCGACTCCCCCATTCCCCTGCCCCGGCTCCTCCATTGCAGGGTTAAGCGGTGAGTGCAGGGGCTATGGACCCTGCCCTCACAGATAAACCCTGCACTCGCCGAAAATTCCGGAGTGCAACGTGGGCGCGCCGGCGGCGTAGGCAAGGTAGGCTGCGGCCCTACGAACCAGGCGGGCAGCAACCCTGCGGCACGAACGATCAGGCCCGATCAGGCCCGCTGGCAGGTTGGGCACCAGTACAGCTTGCGCGCGGCCATCTCCGTGACGGCGACCGGCGTCCCGCACAGCCGGCACGGCATCCCCTGACGCTTGTACACGTAGTGTGCGTTGTCCGGCCAGACCGGCAGCGACCGGCCGGCGGCCTCGGCGTCGCGGTGTTCCGGGCGGGTGGTGATGATCTTGCCGTCGCGGACGCCTAATTGTCCAGGCCGAGGTCGCGGCGCAGCTTGGCCACGTGGCCGGTGGCCCGGACGTTGTACTGGGCGAGCGCTACCTTGCCCTCGG